>JAEUJR010000283.1 GCA_016793585.1 Archangium sp. | reverse complement strand
TGTCATGCCGCGAAGGTCGACCAAACGCTGGACCTCCCGCCGGTGAACTCAACCGCCCGGGAAAGTGGGGGGCGGAAACCCGTGTGGACCCGGTCGTGAGCGAGAACGTCTTGCCGTTGAGCGGGGCCCGTCGAAAAGTGGAAAACGCATGAATTCTGACACGAATCGGTAGCCGAAGGAAACCGTCAGCTGCCGAAAACGCCCGTGGCGCGGTGCATCAGGCCTGTGCCTGGGGCTTCTCGAGGCGGGGCGCTCCCTTGCGACGCTGGAGGCGAAGGGCCGTCCACTGGTCGCCGAGCAGCAACCGGCGGGAGTCTTCGAGACCCAATTCGAAGCCGGCCAGACGAACGAAGTCTTCGCTCGGGGCGATGGGGCTCGGCTGGGTGGGGAAGACGACCCAGACGAAGCCGGTGACGCTCATGAGGCCCACCGCGCGGGTGAGGTGATCGACGAGCGCGAGCTTCTGCTGGGCGAAGAGCACGGTGAGGTCGATGCCGGTGCGAGACGTCTCGACGAGGCAGGCGCCGTCGGGGAGCGCGCCCAGGGCGTCCATGAAGCCGGGGGGCGGGTTGCGAACCGAGACGTTCATGCCCGGCCGAATGCCGAGCAACGAGACGAGGAGTTCGGGAGGCCCGTACGTCATCGCCGCACCTCGAAGCCGACGAGGCCAGCCTGCGGTGCAGCTTCAGTCATCGTCACGTTCGACACGCGCGCTTCATCGGGGCCGCGTTTGCACCAGGTGACGAACTGCTCGACCGCGTTGGAGGGCCCGGCCGCGAGCGCCTCGACATCACCATTGGAGAGGTTGCGAACCCAGCCTGTGATGCCGAGACGGGTCGCTTCGTCGCGAGCCGACGCCCGGTACGAGACGCCCTGCACGAGGCCTTCGATGCGGAGGTGAACGGTACGCAGCGCCACAGGTCGGGCGCGCATAGCACGAGGCTGGCTCAGATGTACCCGAAGCGACGGCGCAGGGCCCACTCGGCGCCCATGATCACCACCATGAGCGTGAGCCAATACCAGCGGTCCCACAGGGGCTGATCGCGTGAGCGGCCGACCTCGACGAGCGGCGGCTCCTTGAAGGGCACGTCGCGGAGCGAGAACGAGGGGCTGTCGAAGAACGCGCCCTTCGTGGCCTTCGCGATCTCTTCGAGCAGGCCTGCGTTCACGCGCGCATCGGCGAGCTCGGGCCCCGACGCGCGCACGGCGACGGCGTCAGACATCTCTCCAAGCACCTTCTCGCCCGAGGTGGCCTTGCCGACGATCTTGTACGGGCCGGCGGGCGGCGAGGGGAACTCGACGTGGGCGGTGCCATCGGCGGCGGCGGCGACGGTCTGGTGGGCGACGACCTGCCCATCGTCGGCCGAGATGAGCTCGATGGTGACCTGGGCCTGGGCGGCGGGCTGGAAGTCGCTCGAGCGCGCGACGGCCGAGATGCCGACCGGCTTTCCTGGCTCGACGGTGGGTGAGTCGGCGGTGACGGACATGGCGGTGAGTTCGGGGTCACGCACGAGCCAGCGAACGGCGTTGCTCCAGAAGCGCTCGAACACGCGCGTCTGCGCGCCACCGGAGTGCGAGGTGAAGGCCCAGGACCACGAGCCATCGGTCGTCAGCGCCATCACGCGCCCGCGGCCGTAGTCCCAGATGCTGAGCACCGGAGCGTTCTTGCCGTCGACGAGCGCGAAGGGGTTGTCGAGCAACACGGTCGCGCCCTGGCGCGCGCGCACGGTGTTCATGCCGGGAATCGGCGGCAGCGCTTCCCACGCGGCCTCTGTCGATTGAGAGCCGGTGCCGAGCGCGGTGATGGGGTGACGCGCGCCTTCTGGCGTGAGGCGAACCTTGAACGGCGTGGGGTCAGACGTGCCCGCGCTGGCGACGGGCAGCACGTCGCCGAACGAGGTGAAGCGGGCGTCTCCGAAGGTGCGGTCGCCCCCGACGTACGCGAGCGCGCCGCCGTTGAGCAGGTACTGCTTGATCGAGTCTTCGTACTGGCCGAGCGAGATGCTGGGGTCGTCGTTGTTGAAGTTGAGGATCGCCAGCAGATCGAACGTGTGCACCTTCTCGCTGAAGATCTCGTCGCGCGGGAACGGAATGAGCGACAGCTCGTCTTGCCCCACCATCGGGTCGTCGGGCGAGTTCCTCAAGATGTAGAAGCTGATGAGCTCGACGTTCGCGTCTTGCTTGAGCAGCCCGCGCAAGAAGCGCTCGTCCCACGAGGGGCGGCCGGCGACGAGCAGCACGCGCACGCGATCGCGAATCACCTTGAGCGTGAAGGCGCGGGAGTTGTTCTCGGTGACGGCCTCGTCCTGAAAGACGGGCACCGAGACGGTGTAGACGAAGCGGCCAGTCTGATCGGGCGCGAAGGTGAACTTCGCGACCTGCACGTCGTCGTCCGAGGCGAACCGAAGCGGAGCGCTGGCCACCACCCGGCCTTCACGCCGCAGCACGGCCTGCGTCGCCTGATTCGAAAACCCACGGGCGCGCACCTCGACCTCGGCGGTGATGCTGTTTCGCACGAACGCGAAGTCGTCGACCTTGATGTTGTCGATGGCGAGATCCTTCAAGCCGCCCTGCCCCACCGCCACCGTCGACACCGGCACGCCAAAGTCCTGCAGCACCTGCTTCGCGCGACCGTTGAGGCCCTGGGCGAGCTCTGCGTTGTCGGCGCCGTCGGAGAAGACGATGACGCCAGAGAGCTTTCGCGCGCTCGTGCCTTCAGACGCCTTCAAGGAACGCAGCGTCGAGAGGAGATCGGTCTTTCCACCGCGCGCCGGTTCGCCTTCGATCGCCTTCACGGTGGTGGGCGCGAGCTCGGGGTCGAAGCCGATGAGCTCGAAGGCGAAGCGATCTTTCATCGCCTCCATCTGCGGCGTCAGCGCGTTCAACGACTCGGCGACGGCGGCGCTGCGGCTCTTCTCACCGGCCGCGACGGGGAACGTCATCGAGGCAGAGCGATCGACCAGCACGGCGACCCGATTCTTCACGCGCGCGACCTGCACCTTGCGTAGGCCAGGCTCGAGCAGGAAGAAGATGGCCGCGACCGCAGCGAGAATTCGCAGCACCCACAGCGACCACTTGCGGGCGGCGATCGACTCCTTCGCGACGCCGAGGCACGCGAGCACGGCCGCGATGACGACCGCCACGCCGAGCGCCCACAGGGCCCACACCGGCAGCCCCGAGAGACTGACCAGCTTCCAGGTGTCGACGGCCGAAGAGTCCACGAAGCCGTCAGCGCCTCCGCCGCATGATCTCGAGGATGTGCACGCCGTCGTCTTTGTAGTCGAGGCAGAGCGCGTACATGGCGATGTTGATGGCCAGCCGCGTGGCGTACTCGCGCTGGCGCTCACCGCCGGGCATCACGTCGAACTCGAAGGTGCCCGACTCGTCGCGGGCGAGCGCGCCCATGACGTCGTTCTGCGAATAGATGACGGCTGCGCGTTTGCCGATGCTCCAGGCGTCGAGCTGTGCCGAGGTGAGCGCGCGGCCCGGCGCCGTGTCGAGCAGGAAGAACGACTTGAACACCACGTGCGTGGCGGGCAGCGGGCGGGCCTGCACCTGAGGCAACACCTTCGCCATCTCGCGGCGAAAGCTCGCGTCGAAGCCGGTGCCGGCCGATGCATCGTTCGCGTCGGCGAACACGAAGCCGCCGAAGGTGAGGTAGCGGCGCAGGTTCTCGGTCTGGGCCGGCGTGAAGGCCGGCAGCTCGCGATCGCTCGAGAGGTAGAGGAACGGCAGCTCGAACAGCTTTGGGCTGTCGAGCGGTGTGGCGCGCGCTTCGAGGATCGACTCGACCGAGGTACGGCGTTGCAGCTCCCAGGCGAGGCGACGAAGGCCCGAGGCGCGCACGTCCCACGTGCCGGAGTGCTGGGCGACGGCCGGAATGAACCTCGAGGCATCACCGAACGCGCGCGCGATGGCGGGCGCCAGAGACGACAGCAGGAGTGCCCGACGTGTCACCGACCTCGAACGCACGCAACCTCCGGGGCGTTCCCTTATCCCGGAATCACGCTATACGCCC
>JAEUJR010000269.1 GCA_016793585.1 Archangium sp. | reverse complement strand
AGGGTGAAGGGCCCGTCGCCCGTCGAGGCGCGCAGGTACGTGAAGTCTCTTCGGTAGGGCGCGGGCGTCGAGGGCAGCCGGCCCGACGCGTCGACGGTGGCGCTCTCGGCGACGCGCGTCTCGCGAAGGCCCGACACCGCGTCGACCCCGACAGACGTCTCTTCGCTGGCGGTGAAGCGCACGCCGACCGACACGCCGTTGGCGACGAAGGCGGCTCCATCGGCGAGCACGAGCTGCGGCTGCGAAGGCGCGATGGAGTCGAGCACCACGGTTGCGACGAAGACGGGGCTCTGCGTGCCCGACGCGTCGACGTACTGCGCGTACACGGTGTGCGTGCCTTCACCCGGCTGGAGCGTGAAGGCCTGGCGCGGCACGGCGAAGGGCGCGAAGCCCGCGTCGGGGAAGCTGGGCGTCTCACTCGCGCGGAACTGCGCAGCGCCCATCGTCGCGAAGCCCTGCAGTTCGAGCGTGACGGCGGTGGTGCGGGTGAAGCCTGCGGTGTTGTCGTTGTCGTTGTCGTCGATGACGAAGTCGCCGCGCAGCGCGGTGAGCGTGAGGGCACCGATGCTGGTGACGCCGTCTTTCGTGACGGCCTGGCCGCCACGCACCGCGCGCGAGTAGCCGCTCTTGAGCGCGACGACCTCGTAGCCGGTGGCGACGGGAACGCCCGAGATGCGGAACGCGCCTTTCCACGGCTCCACCGTGTCGGGCACCACGCTGGTCGAGAAGTTCGTGCCCGAGAGCGAGACGCTGATGGAGAGCGCGGGCTGGCGGTCGGCGAGCTCCACCGTGCCCACGAGGTCGCCGCGATCGAGGCGCAGCAGCACGGGCGGCACGGTGGCGGTCTGACCCGGCGTCAGGGTGACGGTGTGCTGCGCGGCTTCGTCGTGGTGGCCCGCGAGCGAGAGGCGCACGGTCTTGGTGCCCGCCGAGAGCCCACCGAGAGAGAACTGCCCGTTGGGGCCGGTCGTCGTCGTCATGCCGCCGGGCTCGATGGTGACGAGGGCTCCGGCTGCGGGCACGGGGTCGAAGCCGCCGTCGAGGCCAGAGCGTTCACGCGTGACGAGGCCCGCGACGGTGGCCGGGTTCACGTCGAGCACGAGTGGGTTCTGGAGCGTCGTCGACTGCCCTTCACCGAACGAGAGCTCGGCGCTCATCGAGGTGACGTAGAGCGTGTGCGTGACGCGCAGGCGGTAGGCGCCGGGAGGAACCTTCGTCACGAACTCGCCGCTGCTTCCGATGGTGGCGAGCTGCACGAGCGTGTTCGCGGGCTGCAGCAGGAAGCCGACCTGCGCGCCCGTCGGGTCGGCGCTGTCGGCGGTGGTGACGCGGCCCGAGACGGTGGCCTCGGCGACGGTGCCGGCCAGCCAGACGAGCGAGTGCGTGCCCGAGTCGAACGTCTCTCCGCCCGTCACCTTGAGGCCGACCTGCACGTCGGGCGCGAAGCCGGCGACCTTGATGTCGAGCGCGTACACGCCGGGCGCGAGATCGGCGAAGGTGAACGCGCCGTCGGTGCCCGTGGGCTGCGTGCGCACGCTGCCGGCCGCGTCGATGAGCTTCACCTCGAGGCCTGCCGCGCTGACCATCGGCCGTGCGGCGCTCGTGTCGACGACGCCCTTCAGTGAGCCGCGCGCCGTGGCGGTTGGCAGGTCGAGCTGAAGACAGCCGGCACACAGCAGCAGCGCCCCGAACCACGTCCCCCGAAGGTTCATCTCCCCAGCGTTTCATCAGCTGGTGCCGCTTCACAAGCGAACGCGTGCACGCAAAGGCCGGGTGGGCTCGACCGTCAGGTGGGCATGACGCCCGAGAACGCCTGGAAGCAGGTCTTCGCCACCCCCACCGACCGCGCGGCGCGCAAGGTGCTGGCAGACGCGCTGCTCGAAGCCGGTGATGCCTTCGGCGAGTACATGAGCCTGTGTCTGCGGGTGAGCGAGGGAAACAACTCGAAGGCCGTGGCGGAGCGGCGAGAGGCGCTCCGGGCAGTGCGAGATGCCCGACTCGAACCTGTGGCGCGCTTCTTCACCCAGTGCATCGACGACGAGAGCGGGCTGCCCTGCGACGTCACCAGCACCATCGAACAGGTGCTCGAAGGTGGCGAGCGGCTGCTCGCGCTGGGCCCTGCCGTTCGACTGGGGCTTGCGGCAGACCACGTCACGAAGGCCCAGGCCAATGCGTTGACGGCGTTCGACCTCGGGCGGTTCGCCGCGGTGCGCGTGGGCTCGGCGTATGACCACCGCGCCACCGAGGCTCAACGGGGCGCCGTCGTCGAGCGGCTTGCTCCCGCGCTCGGCACCGTGCGACGGCTCACGCTGAATCAGCCCACCACCGTGCGCGCGCTCGCCGCCCTGGCACGGTATCGCCGGGCTCCCCTGGTCGAGCTGTGGGTTCCCCGGCCCGACACCGAGCCGTTGCAGCGCGAGCTCGTCGAGCTGCTGGCGCGCGAGCCGGCCTTTCAATCGCTGGAGTCCCTCTCCATCTCGGGTGGCATGGCCAAACGCGTGGTCGCTGGGTTGCGGGGGCTGCCGAAGCTCAAGACGCTGTGGGTTGGCGAGTCCATCGCGCTCGGCTCGGCGTCGAAGCTCATCGACGCGGCGAAGACGGGCAAGTTGCCGGCGTTGCGCAAGGCCCTGGCAGAAGGTGCTCCCATCAACGGTACCGATGAGACAGGGTGGACGGCGCTGCACTGGGCCTGCTCCAACGCACGCCGCGAGGCCGCGCTCGCGCTCATCAAGGCCGGAGCCGACGTGAGCGGTGCCGGTGACCGTGGCCCCATCAACTTCGCGCTCGAAGCGCGCTTCAACATCACCCAGCGCGAGGTGGACGACCGGGTCGCCATCGTGCGTGCCTTGATGAAGGCCGGCAGCCCGCTGACGATACTCGGCCACGACGGTACGACGGTGCTGGCGAAGGCGTGCGAGCTGGGCCGCGGCAAAGCGACCGAACTCGTGAAGGACCTGCTGGCAGCGAAGCCAGACCTCACCGCCGTCAGCCGCAACGGTCGCACCCTGCTTCACTGGAGCGCAGAGTACGGACATCTGGAGGTCGTTCGGGCGGCGCTGAAGGCAGGCATCGGCCTCGACGAGCAGGACGCCGATGGCCTCACCGCCCTTCACCTGGCGGCTGCCGAGGGCCAGCGTGCCGCCGCGTTCTTGTTGCTCGACCAGGGCGCCAGCCGAACCGTCACTTCGCGGCGGGGCCAGACGCCGTTCGACGTGAGCCGGCGGACCGACAAGGTGTTGCTCAAGCGGCTGAAGCCCTGAGCGCAGGAAGGTGGGCCGAAGTGGGCGGCTCATGGCTCCACTCGGCATGCGTGCTCTCATTGGCCTGCTCGTGGTGCTGGTGGCCTTCCCCGTCTTCGCGGAGCCCACCACGCTGAACGACGAGCTCGTTCGGCGCCGGCGCGAGCTCGATCGCCTCGAGCAGACCTGGGCCGACTTCACGACCGAGGGCGCGATGCAGCCCGACGTGGTGCCTGCCGTGCTCTTTGTTGCCGAGGCATGCAGTGTTCGCACGAAGCTGCTGGTGCAGCTCGAAGCCAGAGGCCTTCAGCGGCGGTACTACCGTCAGGTCTACGCGGCCCGGCTCGAGGCCACGATGCCGGCGCTGCGCTGTCTGTTGCACGAGCTGAGCGAGCTTCGGGTTCCCACGAACGTTCGTGACCTGCATCTCCGCGCTCGCGGTTCGGCTCCGCTCGACGTGTCGTTCTCGCTCATCGTCTACGAGAACGCTGCGCTGATGGTCGACGCGGTGCTGCAGCCGCGTCGACCCGGGCGTTGATCACGCCTTCGTGACCTTCACCGTCACGGCATGTCCATCGAGATCGGCCGTCTCGCCATCACCGGTCGCTGGCACGTCGAGCTTCACCGCGAGCACCTCTTCTTTGATGCGCGCCTCGTGCTCGGCGAAGCAGGTCTTCAGGTCGGCGTCTGACGTCGCGAGCGTGAGCGTGATGCGGTCGGCGACCTCGAGCCCCAGGTCTTTGCGCATC
>JAEUJR010000249.1 GCA_016793585.1 Archangium sp. | reverse complement strand
ACGCCCGCCACCCCACGACGAGCCCGCGCACGACGAGCGCGCCGCCGATGAGCCCGCGCCTCGCCGACCGTGCGCGCACCGTCGTCACGCCGTTCGTTCAGGGCAGGTTGGGGTTGGCCGGCGGAAACCGCGGCGCTGACGGCTTGGGCGGCGTGGGGCGCGACGGCCTCGGCGCCTCGACGGCGTCGGCCTGCGAGAGCTCGTCTCGCGCGTACGCCTTGATCACCTCGGCCACCACGGGGTGCCGTACGACGTCGACGTCGGTGAAGTGCGCGAACGCGATGCCCTCGACGTTCTGCAGAATGCGCTTCGCGTGCACCAGGCCCGACTGTTTGCCGGTGGGCAGATCGACCTGCGTCACGTCGCCGGTCACCACGGCGCGTGAGTGGTAACCGATGCGGGTGAGGAACATCTTCATCTGCTCGACGGTGGTGTTCTGCGCCTCGTCGAGAATCGCGAAGCAGTCGTTCAAGGTTCGGCCGCGCATGAACGCCAGCGGAGCCACCTCGATGACGTTCTGCTCGATCAACGCCGCGGCGCGCTCGGGGTCCATCATGTCGTTGAGTGCGTCGTAGAGCGGGCGCAGGTACGGGTTCACCTTCTCGGCGAGATCGCCCGGCAGAAAGCCCAGCTTCTCGCCCGCCTCGACGGCCGGCCGCGCGAGCACGATGCGCTTCACCTTGCGCTCGGTGAGCGCCTGCACCGCCATCGCCATCGCGAGGTACGTCTTGCCGGTACCAGCGGGCCCGAGCCCGAAGACGACGTCGCTGGTGCGAATGAGCTCGACGTACTTCTGCTGCGCGAGCGAGCGCGGCGTCACGTGCCGGCCGCTCTTCTGCGTGAGAATCGGAGACAGCGTCAGCGCGCGCAGGCTCTCGTCTCCGCCCTGCCCCATCGCCTTGAGCGCCTGCTCGACGTCTTCCCGGTAGACCGACCGGCCGCCCTTGAGCGCGCTGGCGAGCCCCTCGATGAGCTTCACGGCGGTGCTGACGGCCGCCTCGGGCCCCGACAGGTGCAGCTCGGTGCCGCGCTGACCGACACGAACGCCGAGGCGTCGCTCCACCAGCTTGAGGTTCTCGTTCTGCGCCCCCGCGAGCGTTCGAGCGACATCGGTGTCGGCCAGGTCGACGTGCATGGACTTCATCTCGGTGGAGCGGCTCCTGTCGAAGAGAGGAGGCGACGGGTAACGCATCGGCTCAGGTGCATGCAAGTCGGGCATGCCCGCCTGACGAACCAAGGCACCGGGTCTGACCCCGATTTCAGCGCAGGGGCGGCAGCAGCACGAAGGCCGCGCCGTCACGCCGGTAGTAGTAGTCGTCGCGCCACGGGTACCGAACGTCGTCGGCGTTCACGATGCCCGCCTCGACGAGCTGCGAGAGCGAGTCTGGCAGCTGGCCCTTCTCGAGCCGGTACACCTCGAGCGCCGTCGACAGCCGCGTCATCTGCGCGGCCGAGGCGAAGCGCTGCGCCGCCGGGTCGGTATACGTGGTGCCACCCGAGCCACCGAGGCGGAAGCTGCCGAAGTCGACGCGGGTGAAGATCAGCAGCAACGCGCCGACGACGAGCATCGAGACCGCGATGCGCGCGAACCCTCCGAGCAGCCCCTTGAGCCGCGACGGCTTGCCGCTGTCGACGGCCACGCCCGCCGGCGCGATGCCCCTCGTGTACTCGAGGTTGATCAGGTTGCAGAGGGCCTTCGAGGTCTCGAACTCGCCCAGCATCGACAGCTCGATGATGCGCGTCACGGTGCGGCCGGGCGCGATCACCTCGTACACCCGGCGCTCGTTGTCGCCGACCGACTGGAACTCGCCCTTGTTGATCTCCTTCTTCTCTTCGGCGAACGCGTCGTCGAGGGCCGCGTCGAAGTCGTCTTTCTCGAGGGCGGGGGGCGGCAGCTCCTTGATCTTCTCGAACGTCATCGCGTCCGAGGTGATGCGCTTCTTCACCACCGGCCACTCGTCGACGCGGCGGAAGCCCTCCATCAGCACCGACTCGGCGCGCAGCGGCGTGAAGGCGGTCTCGGCCTCGACGTCGTTGGCCTCGAAGGCGTAGGTGCCCGACTTCCACCCGAAGAGCTTGAAGAGGGTCTCGCTCGTCTGCAGCGCCACCATGCTGCGGAACTTCTCGAGCGTGACGCTGCCCTGGCCGACGAGCACGTCTCCGAGCCGTTGCAGCGTGCGCTTCTGCGTCTCGAGCGCGAACTCGAGCTGCGCCTCGGTGATCAGGTTCGCGGCGACCAGCATCGTGCCGATCAGGTCCTTGCGGTTGCGCGAGGTCGACTCGGCACGAACGATGTTGCCGTCTTTGAACGAGACGTTGACGCTCTCACCCTTGTTGGTGAGCGAGAGCACGCCCGTCTTCTGCTGCTGGCCGATGAGCTGAAGAATGTCGGCGATGCCGAAATCTTTGAGCGTGCCCTTGAGCGCCATCGATCACCCACCCTGCTTCTTGCGGAGCCCGCGCAGGGTGAAGACGTAGAGCAGCACCAACGCCAGGCCGATCGGCACCATGCGCAGCACGAGGGGCAACGGCTCGAACGGCGCCCGCAGCACGCCGTTTCTGAGCACGATGGCCGTGAGTAACGAGATGAAGACGAAGCCGTACACCGCGCCGCGCGCAGGGAAGCCGGCGAACACGTGACCCATGCCCGAGCACACGATGCCGAGGATCGAGCTCGTGCGCTCGATGCGGCTCTGGTACCGCGCGACCTCGAGCTGTTTGCGAACCTTGAGCGAGGGCGCCGCGACGTTCTTCTTCGCGAACACGTTCACGCACTGGGTGCACATGAGGCTGCCGACCGAGACGTAGGGGTCTCCGCGTTTGCTGACCGGGCGACCGCACTTGTTGCAGCTGCGCGCCGCCTGAATCGTCGTCGAGAGGAAGCCGAAGGCGAGCACCAGCAGCGCGAGCAGGCCCGGGTACACCATGGCCAGCGTCTCGTTCACCTCGCCCATGAGCAGCTGCAGCACCTGGCTCTTCACGCGGCGCGCGGCCTCGGGGGCCCTGGCGTCGACCAGAATCTCCTCGAGCGGCAACGGCACCGACTGCAGGTACACGTTCGCGGCCAGCGAGCGCGGCGTGCCTTCGATGTCCTTCGAGAGCTGCGCGTAGGCGGGCACGAGCGTGCGGGCCGTGAAGAGCGCCTGCGAGATGCGGTCGACCTCGCCTGACACCTTGTCGCCGTAGAGCGCCACGCGCCGCTGGTAGAGCCGGCCCAGGTTGTACGAGGCCTGCGCCATCGTCGGAGCCGCCTTGCCCGCCTCTTCGAACAGCGCGCGCGGGTTCTCGAGATCGCCCGTGATGACGAGCGCCATGCCGAGGTTCACCCGCGCCGCGGGGTCGTTCGGGCGAATCGTCAGCGCCTTGCGAAAGCTCTTCGCGGCGGCCTCGGCCTGCCCACGACGCAGCTCGTACCGCCCCAGCGCGAACAGCTCGGCGTACGACGCCTTGTCCTCCTGCGAGAGCGTGCGCAGCTGGGCGACGAAGGGCTCCATGCCCGGGCCGCCTCGCTCGACGAGGAACAGCTGCTCGGCGCGCGTACCGGGGAACGCGAGGTGCTCGACGGTGACCTCGGCGATCGAAGGCACCAGACCCAGCAGCCCGATGAGCACGGCCATCACCACCCGCTCGGCCACCGTGAGGTAGAGCGCGAGCGCGAAGAACGCCGTGAGCAGCACCGGCACCAGCCCGAGCCTGAACACGATGGGCAACGACAGCAGCACGAAGGCGAGCGCGCCCGTCTGCCAGCGCGAAGCGACGCGCGGGAAGAGGAAGTGGAAGTCGTAGAGGGCGTAGAACCCACGCCGAATCGCCAGCACCAGCATCAAGACGACGGTCGTGATGACGAGCGCGAACAGCAAGATGGTGATCAGATCGGCGAGCGCGCTGCGGCCGTACCGAACGTCGGTCACCTGCGTGACGACGGCGTTCTTCAGGGCCCCGAAGACCCGGCCCACGTCGGAGGGGTCGCCACGGAAGTACACCCGCGCGAGCGCCACCCAGGTCGAGGGCAGATCGGGCGCGAGCTGCGTGGCCGACAAGGCGATCTCCACCGCGCCGCCCGAGTCGCCGGCCACCTCGTGCGCTTCTGCCGCCCGCAGCAGGCCGATGGCCCACGTGTCCATGTTCGAGGCGCCGATCTCTTCTTTGATGGTGAGCAGGCGCTGGCGGGCGACCTGCTCGGCCTTCATGTCGCTCGACGACTTCTCGTTCGCCTCGCGCCACACCTTCCACGCGAGATCGAGATCGGCGTCGTTCACCTCGTGCGAGTCGATGTCGGGCGGGCGCGTCGGCTCGGCCTCTGGCGCCTTCACGTCCTTCGCGAGCGGCGCAGGTACGCCCGCGTCGGCCTTCTTCGGCCCGGCCACCACGCCCGCCTTCGGCGTCGACGACGGCCTCGTGCGGGCTGGCGTGTCTTCTTCTTCGTCTGGCGCGGGCTGATCGGTCGGGTCGACCTCTTCGACCGGCCTCTTCTTCTGCGTGCGCACGGCCGGCGCGTCAGGATCGACCAGCTCGACCTGGGCAAAGGCGGTGGCAGAAACCACCAGCATGCAGGCGCAGGCAAAAGCTCTCATGCAGTGAAGGGAATCTAGCCCAGCCACCAGCAGTCACTGCGTTTTTCGTCGCTCCGACATGACCCGACCCTCGTGCTACAGCCCGCGCCATGTCGGACATCGGAACCGCCGTGGAGCGGCTGGCTGAGGTGATGCGTCGTCTTCGCGCCCCCGACGGGTGCCCATGGGACAAGGAGCAAGACCTGCGCAGCCTGCGGCCCTACCTCGTCGAAGAGACCTACGAGGTGCTCGACGAGATGGACCGGGTGGCCTACGGCGGGTCATGGAAACCCCTGGCCGAGGAGCTCGGCGATCTGCTGTTTCAGATCGTCTTCCATGCGCAGCTCGCCAGCGAGAAGGGCGAGTTCACCCTCGCCGACGTCGCCAACGCCATCGCCGAGAAGCTCGAGCGCCGTCACCCGCACGTGTTCGGCGAAGAGAAGGTCGCCGGCGCCGAGCAGGTGATTCAGAACTGGGCGAAGTTGAAGGCCGACGAGCGCAAGGCGAAGACCGGAAAGGCCGGCAGCGTGCTCGACGGCGTGCCCTCGGCCGCGCCTGCGCTCCAGCGGGCGGAGCGCCTCACCGAGAAGGCCTCGCGCATCGGCTTCGACTGGCCTGACGTCTCGGGCGCGCGCGCGAAGGTCGACGAAGAGCTCAAAGAGCTCGACGAGGCCATCGCCGCCAACGACCGCGACGCCATCGAGCACGAGCTGGGCGACGTGCTGTTCGCCCTCGCCAACGTCGGCCGCAAGGTGAACTGCCCACCCGAAGACGCGCTGCGCATGACGAACAAGCGCTTCACCTCGCGCTTCCACTTCGTCGAAGAGAAGCTGCAGGCCGCCGGCATCGGCTTCGGCGAGGCGACCCTGAAGCAGATGGACCTGTTCTGGGACGAGGCGAAGGTGGCAGAGAAGGCTGCGAAGGCGGCGAACCGGTCTTGACCGCCTGCGGCGTGGCCGGTAAGGGGCCCGCCTCTCATCTGTTTTTGAAGGAGCAGCAACCGTGGCCAACACCGTCTCCGCAGCCAAGCGTCACCGCCAGTCCCTCAAGCGCAAGGCGCGCAACACCCATGTGAAGTCCGAGTTCCGCGCTGCCCTCAAGGCCGCTCGTGAGGCGACTGC
>JAEUJR010000229.1 GCA_016793585.1 Archangium sp. | reverse complement strand
GCCTGCGACGCTTCGCGTTCAGTACGAGGTCGCGGGCCAGCGTCGCGGCTTCCAGGTTCGGCTGTAAGAGGAAGGCCGCCCACCAGCCCGAGGGAGGTCTGGTGAGCGGCCGAGGTCAGCGCGTCGTCGTGCGCGTCGTCGTGCGCGTCAGTGGAAGACGAAGAGTCATGCTGCTGGGTTCCGATTTGAATCAATCGAGTGTTTCGGACTGAATCTGGCTCATCGTGAACACCGGTGGTTCCCTCGAATCAGTGCCTTGACCGAGCGCTGGTCGGGCGGCTGCCCAGACAAAGGTCAAGCCAACGCGCTTCGTGATTCGCGCTATCCATCGCCTCGTGAGCTCGCGCGTCGTCGTGGTGGTGCTGCTGTCGTTGGTCGCCTGCAAGAAGTCCGAAGCGCCGGTCGAGGTGAAGCCTCCTGTGGTCGAGGCGAAGCCGGCGCCGGTGAAGGTGACGCCCACCGAGGTCTCGCTCGCGGGCGCCTACCACGCGGTGAAGTGTGGCGACGTCACTGCGGTGTGGAGCGGCAGCGCCGATGAGCTGAAGGACCTCGCGGTCGACGGCAAGCCGGCTCCGAAGACGTACGGCGTGACGGGTCTCACGTTCCGCTTCGCCGACGGCAAGGAGCACGCCTTCACGCCGAGCGGCGGCCTCAACTTCGATGACTGGAGCTTCGACATCTTCTCGCCCGACTGCTCGCGCGTGTCGCTGCTGCAAGACCGCTTCGGCCCCTTCACGCTCATCGCGACGAAGGACCTGTCGACGTTCGCGAACGCGGTGCCGGTGCTCGTCGAAGGAACCACGGCCTCGGTGCATGGCCAGTGGCGGTGGACGGGCCCCGACACGTTCGAGTTCGTCGCGAGCTGTTGTGGCGGAGCGCGCGTGATGGCCGGCAAAGCCGCCGCGCCCATCACGCTCGAGAAGGTCTTCGAGGCCTCGTCAGCGCCCTCGGGTGTTCGTCGCGGCGCGAACGGCTGGGAGGTCGTGAAGTGACGACCCTCGACGCCATGCGTGGTTTCGCGCAGCGGGCGAAGGCGGCCGCGCGCGTGATGGCGAACGCGACCACGGCGCAGAAGAACCAGGCCCTCACCGCGCTCGCCACCGAGCTTCGCGCGAGAACTTCGTCCATCGTCGAGGCCAACGCGCTCGACCTCGCCGACGCGAAGGCCGCCGGAAAGAACCCCGCGTTCCTCGACCGGCTGCTGCTCGACGCCGCGCGCATCGACGCCATGGCGAAGGCCGTGGAGTTCATCGTCACGCTCGAAGACCCGATTGGTGAGGTGACCGAGACCTGGCGGCGGCCGAACGGGCTCGAGGTGCGCAAGGTGCGGCTGCCGCTCGGCGTGGTGCTGATGATTTACGAGTCGCGG
Organism: Archangium sp.; assembly: GCA_016793585.1. The sequence continues at coordinate 1,063 of JAEUJR010000229.1, read as the reverse complement.
CCCAACGTGACGAGCGACGCGGCGGCGCTGTGTCTGAAGAGTGGAAACGTGGCGCTCTTGCGTGGTGGCTCCGAGGCGTTTCGGTCGAACAAGGCCATCGCCGAGGCGCTCTCGGCGGCGCTCTCGACGGCCGGGCTGCCAGGCGACGCGGCGATGCTGGTGCCCGACACGAGCCGCGAGTCGATGCTCGCGCTGCTCACGCTCGATGGCCTCATCGACCTCTGCATTCCGCGCGGTGGAGAGGGGCTGATTCGTTTCGTCGCCGAGAACGCGCGGGTGCCCGTAGTGAAGCACTACCAGGGCGTGTGTCACGTCTACGTTCACCGCGACGCCGACCTCGCCGCGGCCGAGCGCATCGTCGTCAACGCCAAGGCCTCACGCCCCGGCGTCTGCAACGCGATGGAGTGTCTGCTCGTCGACGAGGCCGTCGCCGCGACTGCGCTGCCGAGGCTCGCGCGCGCGCTGCTCGAGAAGAAGGTCGAGCTGCGTGGCTGTGAGAAGACCGTCGCGTTGCTTCAGGGTGTCCCTGTCACGCACGCCACCGAGGCCGACTTCGGCAAGGAGTTTCTCGACCTCATCTGTGCCGTGAAGGTCGTCAGCGGCCTCGACGGCGCGCTCGAGCACATCGCCCGCTACGGGAGCGAACACACCGAGGCCATCGTGACGAGCTCGCGAGACGCCGCCCGCCGCTTCACGAGAGAAGTGACGGCCTCGGGCGTCATCGTGAACGCCTCGACCCGCTTCAACGACGGCGGAGAGCTCGGCCTCGGCGCCGAGGTCGGCATCAGCACCTCACGGCTCCACGCGTTTGGGCCCATGGGGCTGCGCGAGCTGACGGCCCAGAAGTTCGTCGTCGAAGGAGACGGGCAGATCCGCTGATCAGCCACCTTCCGTCGAATGTTGCTCAACAGCGGCGGTGGCAGGGTGTAAGGCGCGGTTCATGGCAGCGAAGAAGAAGACGACCCGCAACCGACCCGAACCGAAGAAGAAGCCCGCCGCGAAGAAGAAGCCGGCGGCGAAGAAGGCGACGACGAAGAAGAAGGTGACGGTCGCCACGAAGAAG
>JAEUJR010000210.1 GCA_016793585.1 Archangium sp. | reverse complement strand
ACCTTGTCGGCGTACATCGACGGCGTGAAGCGCACGAAGGTGGCCTTCGCCGAGTTGCCTTCCTTCTGGTAGCGCGCGCGCACCTCGTCTTCGCTCACGGCGACGGACGACTCGACGACCTGCAGCAGCTTCTGCGCCGAGAGCTGGCGACGAACCTTCTCTTCGAACTGCACCGTGGTGGTGCCTTCGTACTGGTTGATGATGTCTTCGTAGCGGCCCTGGTCGAACTTGCCGTCTTTCTGGAACTCGGTGTTCTTGATGAGCAGCGCGACGACCTCGTCATCCGACGCACGAATGCCCTGCGCCTCGGCCGCCTGGGCGAGCAGCTCTCCGTTCACGAGCTGGTCGATGACCTGCTTGTGAATGCCGAACTGCTTGAGCAGGTCGGCGGGAATGCCCTGCGCGCGGAAGTTCTGCGCCTGGCTCGAGTAGAGGCGAACGAACTCCTTCACCGGCACGGTCTGGCCGTTCACCGTCGCGACGGCTTCGCCCTTCGGGTCCTGCAGCGCGCCGAACTTGTCGCAGCCCGACGAGCCGGGGCCCCACTGCAGGCCGAACAACACCGCGAGCGCGATGATGAGCCCGTAGTAGCCCGTGCGGCGCCAGTCGTTGGGGGTGCTGCTGGTCTCAGGGGTCGAAGAGGTCGAATTACTCATGGACTTTCGGGGGGTTGGCTAAATCGAAAGCTTGACCTGTAGGATCGGTCCCCACAACATGCAAGGGCTTTCCCTCACGGGCCGGAAAGCCTGACCGCCCGTCGCCCGTTCGGTGTTCGTTCCCACGTGTTTTCCTTCCTCAATCGATATCGCGAGCCGCTCCTCGTCGGAGCGCTGATCATCGTGCCGCTGATCAGCTTCCTCTCGCGGGGAGGCCGGGGCCGCGAGCCGAATTTCATCGATCGCGCGGTGCTCGCCCTCTCGGCGCCGTTGCAGTCTGCGCTCACCTTCGGCTTCACCGGCGTCTCGTCGAGCATCGACGGCTACGTGGCGCTGCGCGGCGCGCACGAAGACGCGACGCAATGTCACGGGCAGTTGGCCGAGGCGCAGGCCGAGCTCAACTCGCTCACCGAGGCGAAGGCCGAGAACCAGCGCTTGCGAGAGGCCCTCAACTTCGTCGAGCAGGCGAGCGGCCCGTCGATCATCGCGCGCGTCATCGGCCTCAACGCGACGCCGCAGTTCCAGTCGTTTCGCATCAACCGCGGTGAAGACGACGGCGTGCGGGTGGGCATGCCGGTGGTGACGCCGAAGGGCGTGGTGGGCCAGGTGGTGCGCGCAGTGGGCGGCTCGGCCGACGTGATGGTGATGCTCGACCCGCAGTCACGCATCGGCGCGCTCGTGCAGCGGTCGCGCGTTCGCGGCACGGTCGTGGGCGCGGGTGACGGCCAGAAGATGTTGCTCGACTTCGTGCGCCGCGAAGACGACATCACCGACGGAGACGTCGTGGTCACAGCGGGAACCGACGGGATTTTTCCGAGAGGGCTGGTGGTTGGGTCGGTGAAGGGCGTGTCGCGGCCGACGGTCGGCCTCTTCCTCGTCGGTCAGCTCGAGCCGGCGGTCGATCTCGCGCGGGTCGAAGAGGTGCTCGTGCTGCCCGTGACCGAGCTGTCGGCGATGCGCGCCGTCGAGGGGGCCCGATGAAGGGCGCGCTCATGATCGCGTTGGCGCTGGTGCTGCTCTCGATCGAGGCGGTGCTGGTGCGCACCTTCGGCTTCGAGGTCACCCGCATCGACGTCACGGTGGTGATCATCGTCTTCATGGCGGTGCGCTCGACGACCATCGAGGGCGCCATCACCGCCTTCACCGTCGGCTACCTGCTCGACGTCTTCACCGGCCGGCCTTCGGGCCTGTTCCCCGCGCTGGGGGTGCTGGTGTTCCTGCTCGCGCGCGCGGCGGCGCAGCTGCTCGACGGGAAGTCGCGGCTGGGCTTCGCGTTGTTCTCTGCAGGGGCGACCGTGGGCCACTCTCTCGTGGCGTTCCTGCTCACGTGGCTGACGTCGAAGAATGCAGACGGCCGGGTGTTGTCGCTGACCGCGGTGCCGGTGCAGGCGCTGCTCACGGGCGTCACCGCCGCGCTGCTCTACCCACTGCTCGCGAAGATCGAGCCTGGCGAGCGCGTGGAGGGCGGGAGGTTCGTGTGATCAAGCTCGGGCAGAAGAGCGACGCGAAAGATCTCAAGGCGCGCGTCATCG
>JAEUJR010000217.1 GCA_016793585.1 Archangium sp. | reverse complement strand
AGGCGCTGCGCTCGGGCGATCTGGTGAAGGTCGGTGGCGCGATCTTCAAGTTCCTGCAGGGCGGGAACATCGAGACGCTGTACCACGAAGAGATCTACCAGCTGACGATCTCGGACGGCCTCACCCAGATCAACAACAAGCGCTACTTCCTCGAGTACCTCGAGCGCGAGATGGGCCGGTGCCATCGGTACAACCGATCGCTCTCGCTCATCATGTTCGACATCGATCACTTCAAGACGATCAACGACACCAACGGGCACCTCGCCGGTGACTACGTGCTGCGCGAGCTCGCGCAGACGCTGCGGCCGCGCATTCGCCGCGAAGAGTGCTTCGCGCGATACGGCGGTGAAGAGTTCGCGGTGGTGATGCCCGAGGCGGGCCCCGAGAACGCGCGCAAGTTCGCCGAGAAGGTTCGCAAGATGGTCGAAGACCATCGCTTCAGCTTCGAGAACAAGGACATTCCCGTGACGATCTCGCTGGGGGTGTCCGATCTCACGGGCGACATGACCGAGCCGCTCCAGTTCATCAAGCTGGCCGATCAGAACCTGTACAAGGCGAAGAAGAGCGGCCGCAATCGCGTCGTCGGCTGAAGTCAGGGCTTCGACACGGCCTGCCCGGCGCGCGCGATGAGCTCCACCGTCGATTGATCGTTCAGGCCGGCGCCGTCGCCTTTTTCGTCCACCACACCGCCGATGCGAATCACCTCGCCGCGCTGCAGGTAGAAGAACTTCGCGTTGCCGTCGTTGCGGTGTTTGTCCTGCAACGCGAGGCCGATGCGGCCTTCGGGTCCACAGCCCATGAGGCGCTGGCGGCCTTTTCCTTCGAGCGGCTCCGAGACGATGCGCAGCACGCGCCCGGCAGGAGGCTCTGCCCAGGTCTCACCCTTCGGCGCGAGCACGAGGTAGCTCATCTTGAGCGATTCTTTGTGCAGCCCAGCCGTTCTCGCGAGCGTCTCGGTGAGTTGCGGCATGCGCCACTGCCGCTCGGCGTGACACCAGTCGGACGGCTTGATGAGGGCAGGGCAGGCGCCTCGGAACAGACACGGCGCGCGCACCGCGTAGCCCCTGGCGACGAGCACGTCTCGCACCTGCAGCAGGGCTCGAGACGTGTCACGCAACGCGGGCTCCATCACCACGAGTGAGCCGCCCGGCTTCACGCGCTCGAGCACCTTTTCGACGAGCGCGGCGCGCTTCTCGATGTCGCCGTTGAACAGCTCGTTGAGCACGTGGCCCATGGTGATGACGTCGAAGCGGCCTTCGGGCAGCGCGCGTTCAGGGCTCCACTCGCGGGTGCCGAGCGCCTCCGAGGCTTCGATGGCGAGCTGACGGGCGAGCTCGAGCGCAGGTTTGCTGCGATCGGCGGCGATGGTCTCGGAGGCGCCTGCGTCGATGCCAGCGAACGCGAGCGGGCCGGGCCCAGAGCCGAGATCGAGCAGCGAGCGCGGCCGTGCGGGCAGCTCCGACAGCAACGAGCGCGACTGCGCGTATGAGACCGGCCAGTAGAAGAGCAGGTAGGCGCCGAGCAGCGCCGGGTCGTCCATGTACTTCGCGCCAGCGAGCTCCCGTTCGCGCGTCAGGCCGTGTGAGAGCCGCTTGATGCCGGCGCCGACCTCTTTCACCTCTTGCGGCGTCAGCCTCGTCGTCGGCTCGTTCTCTTCGAACTGCGGCCGGCCGCGGTGCTGTTGCGGGTGCCGGGACCCGCCCTTCGAGCGTGACGCACGGTGAGCGCGCCACACCGAGATGAGCCGGGGAATCCACGCTTCGAGATCACGCGCCGCATCGGACGACATGGCGGCACTTATGCCCGGAGTGCGCTCTACAGTCATCGACATGAGACTCGTCCTTCTTTCCGTGGCGCTGACGGCCAGCGTCGCGAGCGCCGACTTCAAGCGCCTTCACGCCGAGCGCGCGACCGCCACCAGCTTTCTCGAGAGCAACTGGAACAAGTACCAGGAGAACTACCACCCGACGTACGTGCTCGATGACGACCCGGCGACGGCGTGGGTCGAAGGTGTCGATGGTGATGGTCTCGGTCAGTCGCTCACCGTGAAGGTCTCGGCGCTGAACAAGGCGCGCGCGCTGCGGTTGGTGATCACGCCCGGCTACCAGAAGTCGAAGGCGCTCTTCACGGCGAACGGAGTTCCGACGGCGCTCGAGGTCGTCGTGCGTGACGCGCAGGACACGCAGTCGGGGGCGAAGGTGCTCGAGGTCGCGCCGAAGTGGGGTTCACAGACGTTCGAGGTGCCGCTCACGGGCGGGCTCGCATCGGTCACCATCACCATCAACGCCGTGAAGGCCGGCACGAAGTACCGCGACACCTGTATCTCGGACCTGCAGCTCTTCGTCGACAGCGACGTGCCGTACGACAAGCGCGTCGAAGAGGCGAAGCGCGCCGCCATGCTCGCGTGGAAGAAGGAGCGTCTCGCTGCGGCGAAGTACTTCGGCTCGTTGCCCACGACGTACCCATTCGCGTCGACCTCGTGGGCCGTGAAGGACGAGTCGAGCGAGCTCGCTCGCCGCTACACCTCGGTCTCGGAGCCGAACGGCGAGGGCGGCTTCCTCAAGGGCGTGAAGAACCCGAAGTTCGTCGAGCTCGACGCGTTGATCGATCGAGGAACGTTGCCCGACGGGTTCGACCCAGCGACCTTCAAGGCGCTGCGCGCCCTCGTGAAAGACCCAAAAGGAGGAGCCTGGTTCTCGGTCTCGTCGAAGACGTCGCCGCGCATGCCAGATGGGCTCGAAGATCTCTTCCTGCCCGAGGTGCTGCCGCTCGTTCGGGCGACCGACCTCACGCTCTTCGAGGCGAGCAAGCCCGAGCTGACGCTGACGCTGCGGCCAGTGAAGCGCGACACGGCGGTTCCTCGTGAGGCCGCGCTGTCGACGATGAAGCTGCTCGAAGGCACGGCCACGGCTCCGAGGCGCGCATTCGCGAAGCACGTCGAGGTCGTGTTCGAGCGTGCCGACTACGAGATCACGACGTGGTTGCTGCTCGAGTGGGGTGACGACGGCCTGCTGCGACGCCTGGCGTTCTGGCGCGAGGAGTTCGAGGTCTCGGGCGGTGGCCGCATGCTGGAGGCGGGCACCAACCCGAAGGACTACCCGCCCGAGACGCGTACCGCGATCAGCCAGTCGGCCGGAGCGTGGTCGCTCGCTGTGGTCGACGGAAAGATCAGCCAGATCACCCGGCGGCTGTTGCTCTCGATTCGGAACGACCCCGAGGGCATCGAAGGGCTTCAGGAGAACGAGGGTATTCGCTCCATCACCTCGACGTTCCTTCCACGCGCGAAGAAGTGATCGCGCTACTCACCACGCTCGTGCTGGCCCAGCCAGGGTTCGACGTGGCGGGGTTCACGCGGCCGTTGAAGCTCGACGCGCCAGCCGCTGCGGCCTGCGCCGAGTGTCACCCCGAACGCGCGAAGGAGTGGAGCCAGTCGGCCCACCGCGCCAGCCTCACGAACCGCGTCTTCCTCGACGGGTTCTCGGCCGAGCCGCATCAGCGGTGCCTCATCTGTCATGGGCCGCTCGACGCGCAGCTCCGCCAGGCGAAGCGGCCGCTGCGATCGGACTCGCCCGTTCATGACGGCATCACCTGCGCGGTCTGCCACGTGCGCGACGGCGTGGTGCTTTCCCCTCGGCCAGACTCGACGAGCTATGGGCACCCGGTGCGTCACGAACCCGCGCTGCGCACGAGCGAGTTCTGCGGCACCTGTCACGAGTTCGGCGGCCACGCGGTGATCGACGGCGTCACGGTGCTGAACGATCTGCCGATGCAGACGACGCTGTGTGAGTGGCGCGAGTGGGGCGGCGCTCAGACCTGCCAGGCCTGTCACATGCCGAAGGCCTCGCATCGCGTTCGTGGCGCGCACGACCTCGAGTTCCTTCGAAGCTCGGTGACGCTCGACGTGCGCGCAGGCGTAGCCACGCTCACCGCCCAGAACGTCGGCCACCGCGTGCCCACCGGAGACGTCTTTCGTCACCTCGTGCTCTGGGCCGATGACGAGCCGCTGATGCGCTTCGGGCTCGAGCTCGAGCGAGGCTTCGATGTGAAGGGCCGCCCGGGCGTCGTCATCGCGAAAGACACGCGGCTGCTCCCCAACGTGCCGGTGCGCGTGAAGGTGCCTCCTTCGACCCACCGCGTTCGACTCACGTATCACTTCACCGCGCCGAGCCTGCGCGCGCGCCCGCTGCTCACGCGCGAAGACGAGCTCGTCGAGCTGTTCGATCTGCCTGCCCGCTGACGGATTCGCGGCACGACGGCGCTGGTCTCGGTTACACACGACGCCATGATCGAGGTGCAGCAGCTCACCAAGCACTACCGCGTGCACAAGCGGCCTCCCGGGCTCGCGGCGGCGCTCAAGTCGCTCTTCAAGCGCGAGTACACGGCCGTCAAGGCCGTCGACGGCATCACGTTCGACATCAAGGCCGGTGAACGGGTCGGCTTTCTCGGGCCCAACGGCGCTGGCAAGACGACGACGCTGAAGACGCTCGCGGGCCTGCTGCACCCCTCCAGCGGGCAGGTTCGCGTCGACGGTCACGTGCCGCAGAAGCGCGAGGCCGAGTACCTGAAGAAGATCATGCTGGTGATGGGGCAGAAGCAGCAGCTCCTGTGGGATCTGCCTCCGGCCGAGACCTTCGAGATGAACCGCGCCATCTACGACGTGCCCCGCGCCGACTTCACCCGCCGCATGAAGGAGCTCGGCGATCTGCTCGAGCTCGGTGATCTCGTGAACAAGCCGACGCGTCAGCTGTCGCTCGGCGAACGCATGAAGTGCGAGCTCGCTGCAGCACTCGTGCACGGCCCCAAGGTGCTCTTCCTCGACGAGCCCACCATCGGCCTCGACGTCTCGATGCAGGTGGTGATGCGTGACTTCATTCGCCGCTACAACGAGCAGTACGGCGCGACGCTCATTCTCACCAGCCACTACATGGACGACGTGGCCGCGCTCTGCCCTCGCGTGATCGTCATCGACAAAGGCACGCTCTCGTTCGACGGCAAGCTCGACGAGCTGGTGCAGAAGGTTCGGCCCGAGAAGCGCGTGACGTTGCGGTTCTCGCAGCCGGTGAGTCGCGAGCAGGTCTCACCGCTGGGTCAGATCGTCACCTGTGAAGGCGCGCAGGCCGTGCTGCAGGTCAGCCACGATCAGGTGAACTCGGTCGTGGGGCGCGCGCTGGCGACGCTGCCGGTCATGGATCTCAACGTCGAGAACCCGCCGCTCGAAGAGGTGATGAGCGAGCTGTTCGCGCGCAGCAGGGCGAACCGTGAGGAGCAGGCGGCGTGATGGGGCGAAGCCTTCGGGCGCTCCCGGCGTTGATGCGCGTGGGCTTCGTCGAGTCGCTCGCGTACCGCACCGAGATGATCATCTGGGTCTTCAGCACCACGATGCCGCTGGTGATGATGACGCTGTGGACGGCGGTGGCGCAGTCGGTGCCCGTCGTCGGCGGGGGCGGGAAGTCGTGGGGCACGACCGCGTTCGTCTCGTACTTCCTCTCGGTGTTCGTCGTGCGGCAGCTCATCTCGAGCTGGGCCTGCTGGGAGATGAACTACGAGGTGCGGCAGGGCACGCTCGCGATGCGGCTGCTGCGCCCGATTCATCCACTGCTCTCGTACGGCATCGGAAACCTCGCGGCCCTGCCGCTGCGCGCCGCGGTGACCTTGCCGGTGATCGTGGTGCTCTTCGCCACCGACGCGCGTGATCACCTCTCGCACGACTGGCACGTGTGGCTGCTGTTCCCGTTCGCGCTCGTCGGCGGCTGGGTGATCACCTTCTTCGCCAACGTCGCCATCGGCGCCTTGAGTCTCTTCATGGAGTCGAGCGTGAAGCTGATGGATGTGTGGCTCGCGGCGTTCTTCGTGTTCTCGGGCTACCTGTTCCCGCTCGATCTCTTCCCCGACTGGCTCTCGGCCGCCGCGAAGTGGTTGCCGTTTCGCTATCAGATCGGCCTGCCGGTCGAGTTGATGACGGGCGTGCACACCTGGGAGTCGGCCCTGCCGCTGCTCGTCAAGCAGTGGGCGTGGGCGGCCGGGCTGATCGTCGCATCGCTCGCCATCTGGAACCGCGGGCTGGCGCGCTTTCAGGCGTTCGGAGGCTGATGATGGGGCGCTACCTCGGCCTGCTCTCCCGCCAGCTGCGCACCTCGGCGTTGCTCGCCGCCCAGTACCGCTGGGACTTCGTCGTCGATGGCGTGGTGTCGCTGTTCTTCATGGCCACCGCGATCGTTCCCCTGTTCGTCGTCTACGGCGATTCGTCTCGGCCCGGCATTCCGGGCTGGAGCTTCGGCGAAGCGCTCGTCGTCACTGGCTGGTTCATTTTGCTGCAGGGCGTGCTCGACGGCGCCGTGAACCCGGGCTTGCAGGCGGTGATCGATCACATTCGCAAAGGCACGCTCGACTTCGTGTTGCTCAAACCCGCCGACGCCCAGTTCCTCGTCTCGACCGCGCGATTTCAGCTGTGGCGGGTGACGAGCGTCGTGGTCGCGCTGGTGGTGTTCGTGGCGGCCTTCATGCGCGTGGGGCGGGCTCCGGCGGTGCTCGACGTCGCGGCGTCCCTCGTGCTGCTCGTCTCGGCGACGCTGTTGCTCTACTCGTTGTGGATTCTCATCGTCTCGGCGGCCTTCTTCGTCGTGAAGGTCGACAACCTGACGTACCTCTTCTCGAGCATCTTCGACGCGGCCCGCTGGCCCTCGAGCGTGTTCCCCAACGTGCTGCGCTTCGTCTTCACCTTCGTCGTGCCGCTCGCGTTGATGACGACGTTCCCGGCCGAGGCGATGTTGGGGCGGCTCGAACCGGCTGCGCTGGTCGGAGCACTGCTGGGCACGCTCGTCTTCGCCGCCGTCGCACGGTGGACGTGGCTCAAGGCCATCGGGCACTACACGTCGGCTGGTGGTTGAAGCCATTCGCGCAGCTGGCCGTACACCCCGGCGTCGTTCAGCAGGTCGAGGTGCGAGAGCCCGGGGAAGACCCGCTGCGCCGTGAAGGTGAGGGTGAGCTCGGGCTTCGCATGTCGCCCGAGCGCGGAGTCGATCGGGACGAGCCCGTCACCCACGGCCGACGGGGTGACCTCTTTCGAGGTCGTCGCGGCGATCGCGAAGCACGCGACCCCGGCTGGCAGCTCGACGTGCGTGCGGGGATCCGACTCGTTCGCGAAGCGATCGACGCCCTGCCACTCCTCGTCCTTCGTCAGGCCGAAGCGCAGGTCGGTCACCCCTGCGCTGCGAAGGTGCGCGAGCTGCTCGAGCGGAGCGCTGTACCGGCTGAGGCCCAGCAGCGTGTTGACGAGGTTGCCCATTCGTTCGAGCGGCGCGCCCTGATGTGGGGTGCCCAGCGTCACGAACGACTTCAGCTTCGGCCGCCACGCCAGCGAGCGCGCCTCGGCCGAGAGGCACGCGGCACGGCTCACGAGCCCACCCATGCTGTGCGCGACGATGACGAGCTCGGTCACGGCGACGGGCCACGCGTCGATCAGCTTCTGCAGCGCATCGGCGAACTCGTGGCCGTTGGTGGAGACGTGTCTGCCCGAGTTGTAGCGAAGAGCGACCCAGGTGAAGCCCAGCGCCTTCTCGAGCGCCGCACCGTGGTGATGGCCCTTGCGCGACCAGCAGAGATCGCTGGCCGACGAGCCATGCACGAGTACGAGCACCCGGCCCGAGACGCCTTCCGGCAGCGGAGGCACGGTCTTTTCTTCACGGCGAAACGCGGTGGCGGTCGCGAGCGTCGAGCCTCGCTCGGCCAGCACGTCACCGACGACGCCGTTGAGCGCTGCGACGACGGCGTCTTGTTCGTGGCTGGTGCCGCCTTCGCCGAGCACCGGGGCGAGCTGGCTCAGCACCAGGTCGAGGCCCGCGCCGACGAGCTGGGTCACCAGCTTCACGCCCGCGTACGCCGGCGCCGAGAGCAACTTCACGACACCCTCGAGCGGCTTGCCCAGAATCGCAGGCCCGCCGCCGATGGCGTGATGCATGTGCTGCACGGTGTTCGTCACACCCAGCGTCGCTTCGACCGCGAGGCGAACCGCTTCTCTGAGCTCGTCAGCGCGCGTCGGCATGGGTGACGCGTAGCATGTTCGTCGAGGTCAGCGCGGCCGCTCCCGCCAGCTCAGCCGGCGCGCAAACGTCATCACGTGCTCGAAGTCCTCCAGCTCGAGCGGGTGCTCCTTCTTGCGCAGCACGAAGGCCGGCGACCACCGCTTCTGCTCGAGCGCCGCGCGGAACGTCTCCATCGCCGGCCGCTGAATGGTGTCGCCCTCGGCCGCGACGAGCAGCGTGGGCTTCGGTCGCTCCTCTACCGTCACGCCAGTCACCAGCCCGCCGTGCAGCACCACGAAGCCCGTGGCGGGCAGGCGCTCGGGCTCCATCAACAGCGACGTGAAGTAGCCACCGTTCGAGTAGCCGACGATCAGCGGCGCGGGGAGGGTTCGTTCGAGCTTCGCCTCGACCTCGGTCACGGCCGAGCCGATGCGCCCGACGATCGCGCTGGTGTCGGCCTCACGCGTCTTGACGGTTGGCCAGCACCACCAGTCTTTGTACTCGGGGGCCCAGTCGCAGAGCCCCGGCTGGCCGCGCAGCGCGATCACCGTCAGGCCCGCCTTCGCTGCCGCCGGCGCGATGAAGCCCAGCTCACGCGCGAACGCCTTCTCGTTCGGCGCCATCATGCCGTGCAGGTAGACGACCGCGCCTGCGTTTGGGCCGCGCCTGAAGCACCCCGCCGTCGCGAGCGGCTCCCAGCCGGCGGGACAGAGCGAGACCTGTGAGAGCACCAACGCGAGCACCGTCATGATCACCGCCAAGCCTTCACGTTGGCGTTCGCCAACGCAATGTCGACCCGCGCCCTCGTCGCTCGCCGTACACTCACGGTGTGGCCTCGCTCACGAACCAGAGCATGTTCGAGGCGCTCTTCGATCGCCGCCTGAAACCGACGGGGGCGTTCCTCGAGGAGCTGAAGGCCGCGGGCTACGACACCCACCACGCCCAGACGAAGTACCCGACCGAGGTGTGGACGACGTGCCTCGCGATCGCGCGTCGGCATCGCTGGGGCCAGCTCTCGGAGGCCGACGCGTTTCGTCACATCGGGCGTGAGTTCACGCTCGGCTTTCTCGAGACGATCGTCGGCCGCTTCGTCGGCGCGGCGATTCCGTTCATGTCGGCCGAGTCGTTCCTCAATCGGCTCGCGAGCTACTTCCGCATGGGCCGTGAAGACTCGGGGCTCTCGTTCGACATCGTCGAGCGCGGCAAGCAGAGCGCGCGGGTCGTCGTGCACAACCCCGCAGCCGTGCCTGGTTCGTTCGTCGCGGGAATGATCGACGTCGCCTTCGAGCGCATCGGCACGCCGGGGGCGGTCGAGGTGCTGCAGCAATCGCCGACCGACTACGAGCTGCTCGTTCGTTGGCAGTGAAGGTGCAGTGTCTGCGCACATGGGTGCGTGGTGGGAGTGGATACGTCGGCTTTTTGGCGCGGACGACGTGTCTGCACCTCGCGTATCGGCCCCTGTCACACCAGCGCCGCCGAGCCAGCCGGTTGATCACACTCCCGCGCGGCCACCCCTCACCGTGCTCGCCGGCGGGCTCGATCACGAGACCCCCTTCGACCAGCTGGTCTCGTGGCTGGGTATCTCGCCACCCGATCGGTTGATCCTGACCCAGGCCGACGTCGAACGTGACGAGCTGCTCGCCGAGCACGTGCTGACGCACTTTCGCAAGAACCGGCCGGCGCCCTCGTCGTTGCCTGCGGTGTCGCTGCAGGTGCTCAACGCCATCGCCGAGCCGAACCTGTCGCTCTCGGAGCTCTCGCGCCTCGTCGCGCAGGATCCCGCGCTCGCGGCCGGGGTGCTCAAGGTGGCGAACAGCCCGGCCTATCTCGGCGCTCAGGAGATTCAGACGCTGCGTGACGCGGTGACGCGGCTGGGGCTCACCGAGGTCGGCCGGGTCGCCGGCATGGTGGCCGCCCGGTCGCTCTTCCAGCCGCAGGTGCGCAACGAGTTCTCGCACTTCGGGCACACGTGGAGCGAGCTCTTCACCGACTCCATCACCTCGGCGCGCGGCTCGGCGTGGCTGTCGATGCGGCTGCGAAAGGGGCGCAGCGATCACGTCTTCGTGGCCGGCATGCTGCACGATCTGGGAAGGCCGGTGGCGCTGCGCTCGATCGCCGCGCTCCTGATGGGCGGCGAGCAGCTCGACGAAGACGATCTGCAGCACATCGATCGCGTCATCGAGCAGGTGCACGTCGAGATCGGGGGCGAGGTGCACCAGTCGTGGAGCCTGCCGCGGTTTCCCACGCTGGTGGCCATGCGGCACCACGACCTCGATCTGCCGCAAGACGGTGAGTACGTCGACGTGCACATCGTTCGGCTGGTGAGCGCGCTCGTGCAGTTCCGCCGCCACCCGTGGCGCTTCGAGCAGATTCGCAACGAGGTGAACCAGAGCTGCGCGGCGCTGCACATCAACGCGCACCTGCTCCGCGCGCTCGACACCCAGCTCAAGGACGAGCTCATGCACGTCGGCTCGGCCTTCACCGACAAGAAGCGC
>JAEUJR010000141.1 GCA_016793585.1 Archangium sp. | reverse complement strand
TGCACCGTGCCCATGGCGCCCGCCGCGAGCCGGCGCACGAGCTGATAAGTGCCAGACGGAGTCGAGAGCGGTTCCATGTCCTTCGGGGAAGCAATGCCGACGAAACGCCGGGGAGTGTCGTTGTCGTGGCAGGTCACCGGGTTGGTGGCTGCCGTGACGATTCCATTGTTGCTGCTGCTCGGCGGGTTCGCCGTCGTCAGAAATCGCAGCGCGCTTACCATCGACGCCCAACACCTGCACGCCGCGCTGGCGGGGCGGGTTCGGGGAGAAGTGGAGCAGTCACTCGAGCGGAGCCGCGCGTCACTGAGTCAGGTGGCCGAGGTGCTCGCGACCGATCGCCTGACCGATGACGATGCGCGCTTCGCGCTCGCGACCGCAGTGCTGCGTGCGTGGGGTGGTGCCGCTGCGGTCACGGTCTACGATCTCGAAGGCCGCCGTCAGGGCGCGATTCGCATCTCGGCCGAGGCACCTTCGGGGCCCGAGCGGCTCGACGCAGCGCTCGTCGGCGCGGGTGACTTCTCGTTGGGAGCCATCTCGCTTCGCGACGGTGCTCCGTTTCTGCCGCTCGTCGTGCCGGCACGCGTCGACCCCGCCCAGCCGCCGGGGTTCCTCGTCTACGCCGAGCTCGACGTGAGTCGCCTGAGCGCGCTGATGCGCAGCCTGGGCGAAGCGCCGCCGCTGCGAGACCCAAACGCCGTCTACGTCGTCGACGCGGCGCAGCGCGTGGTGCTGCACGCCGACAGCGCCCGGTTGGGAAAGCCCGTCGAGGGTCTCGGCTCGGCCTTGAGCGGCGCGCCGTCGTTTCGGCAGGGGCTCGCGGTGACGACCGACTTCGAGCAGGCGGGAGCGCCGATGATGGGCGCCCTGGTGACGTTGCCTGCCTACGGGTGGGCGGCGGTCGTGCAGGAGCCGGCCTCGCACGCCTACGCGACGCTGCTCTCGCTCGAGCTCGCGGTGGCCATCGCCGTCGTGCTGGCCGCAGCGCTCGCGGTGCTGGCCGGCCTCCTCGGCGGCAGGCGCGTGGTGCGGCCCCTCACCTCGCTGATCGGCTCGGCGGCGCTCATCGCGCGACGGCAGTGGAGCCGCACCTCGAGCGACGTGAGCAGCCGTGGTGACGAGGTTGGTGAGCTCGCGCGCGCCTTCGACGACATGTCCGAACGGCTCGAGGTGGGCGAACGTGAACTGCTCGCGCAGACCCGGGTTCGTACCGCCCTGGCCCGCTACCTCGCGCCTGACATCGTCGAGCTGATCGTGAAGGAGCCGGCACGGCTGCAGCTCGGCGGCGAGCGCCGCGTGGTGACGGTGCTGTTCGCCGACGTCGTGGGCTTCACGCAGCTCGCCGAGGCGTTGCCGCCCGAGGTCATCGTCTCGGTGCTCAACGAGTACTTCACGATCGCGACCGAGATCGTCCACCAGCACCAGGGCATGATCGACAAGTTCCTCGGCGACTGCGTGATGGCCGTCTGGGGCGTGCCCACGCAGCGTGACGACGACGCGAAACACGCGCTCGCGGCGGCCCGGGCGTTGAGGCGTTGGGTCGAGGCCGCGAACCTGCGCTGGCGCGAGAAGTACGGCGTCGAGCTGCAGCTCGCGATGGGGCTCAACACCGGGCCTGCCGTGGCGGGCAACGTCGGCAGTGAGCGCCGGCTCGACTTCACGGTCATCGGAGACGCGGTGAACGTCGCCTCGCGGCTCGAGGCGAGCGCGGCGCCGGGGCAGATTCTCGTGAGTCAGTCGACGCTGCTTGCACTCGGAGCACCGGCGAAGTTGGTGGAGCTCGGCGAGCGCCACTTGCGTGGCCGAACCAAAGCAACGACGGTCTTCGAGGTTCCAAGCTGATGCCCTTCATCGTCGCCACGCTGCTGCTCGCCGCCGCCGAGATTCCAGAGACCTGGGTCGTGAAGCCCGGAGACACCTGCGACTCGATCACCCGCGCCGTCTATGGCGACCCCAAGCGCATCGTCGATCTGCACAAGTGGAACACGCTGGGCCCCACGCCCCACCACCTCGTGCCCGGCCAGGTGCTGCGCCTGCGTGCGCCCGACGAAGCGCCCACCGGCCCCGACGCGACGCTGACGTTCCTGCGCCCCGCCGTGCGCACGCGGCACCTGCTCGAGTGGAACCCGGCGACGCTGGGCATGGGCCTGTTCCGGCTCGACGAGGTGAACACCCTTCGGCGCGCGGGCGCGGCGCTGCGGTTTCGAGACGAGAGCACACTGGTGATGGACGAGAACGCGCTGGTCGTCATCTACGGCGACCTGCCCGCGCCGAAACAGCCTGGTGGTGTCTCGCTCGTCGATGGCGAACTTCGACTCGCGCTCTCGGCGCTGCGGCAGAAGGCGCTCGCGGTGGCGACGCCAGCGGCGCAGGTCGAGACGGCCGCGAAGACCGAGGGTGTCGTGGCGGTCGATGGCTCGCAGACGAGCCGCGTGTCGATCTTCGACGGCAGCGCCGCGATCGCCGCCACGGGCGCGAAGGTGACCGTTCCATCGAACTCTGGCACGCGCGTTCGTGCGGGGCTGGCGCCCGAAGCGGTGACGGTGTTGCCGGGCACGCCGGTGCTCGCCCCAGAGACACCGCGCTTCGTGGTGTGGCAGGGGCCAGGCACAGCCGTCGAGCTGCGCTGGGCGCCCTCGGAGCGCGCGACCCGGTACCGCGTGCAGCTCGCCCGCGACGAGCTCTTCGTCGATCGCGTGGAAGATCAGATGACCGCTCAGCCGAGCGCACGCGTGCTGCTGACGAGCGAAGAGCCGCTGCGGCTTCGCGTCATCGCCTTCGACGAGCGGGGGTTGCAGAGCCGACCGTCGAAGTCGGCGGCGCTCGGAGTCGTCGTGATCGGGAGCGCGACGATACAGCAGGGGGTCGTTCGCCATCGCGCCCCTGCTCCGCTCGAGGTGAAGCTGCCCGCAGGGTGGGCATTGTCGCTGCAGGGCAAGGCAGCTCAGCCGCCCCTCGCGTTGCCGGTCGGTCGGCACGCCCTCACGCTGCTCGACGGGTCGGGAGTCACGGCCGGCGACGTGAACGTGAGCGTCGCGCCGCGGCCACCGACGATGAGACGCGAAGGCGCCGAGGTGATCGCCACCTTCGTCGACGAAGTGCCCGAGGCGCTGCCGCCGTCGCTCAATGGCGCCGCGATGCGACGCCGCTCCACGCTGGTGTGGTCGCTGCCGCAGCCAGGCCCGGGGCCGGTCGAGCTCTCGTGGGACTCGCAGCCGCTCGTTCGGGCCGAGCTGAGCGACGGCGGCCGCTGACCTGCTTTCGGTGCCGTGGTCTGCACCAGATGTTGCGTTCTGCGACAGCGCTTCAAGGCGGTCGCCCCGGCATGGCGGCTGGCAGAGCGCTTGCTGTGCTCGAGCGCCGTGACGTCCACGACTCCAGAGCCCGTCGCGCAGCCTGTCGAGGCCCTGCTCCGGCAGAACGTTCTCTTCGTCGATCGAACAGGAGGCACCGTCTTCCGCTTCGCGTACCTGACGCTGTCGCAGCGCTTTCGGGTGCTCTGGTCAGACTCGCGAGAGCGTACGGTCGCGCACGTTCAGCGAACGAACGTCTCGTGTGCCGTCGTCGCGGTGGACAGGGTCGGTCACGACGATCTGCTGCCGCTGGTGTTGTGGCTGAGGCAGCTCGGCATTCCCGTGATCGCCTCGTGTGTGAACGGAGACGACGCCGCGGCGCTGCGTGCTGCGGGTGCGGCAGTGGCGCTGTGCCGCCCGCACGGAGCTGCCGAGCTGCTCGCGCAGGTCACCCGCGCGGCCCTGCCGCACTGAGCCACTCAGCTGCGGGTCGCGGCGAGCGCCTGATGCTTCGTCATGCCGCCCATCACCATCGACATCACGCGAACCCGCCCCCAGCGCGGCAGGAACATGAGCGACCACTCGAGCAGCTTCGAGAGCAGGCCCGGGCGAACGGTGCCGCTCCCGCCCAGCGCTGCGAGCGTCGACGTCGCGACGACGTCTGGGGTGGCCGC
The DNA here is from genome assembly GCA_016793585.1 of Archangium sp. The sequence continues at coordinate 4,605 of JAEUJR010000141.1, read as the reverse complement.
CATCGACATCTGCATGTTGGCGCGCGCACCGAAGCCCGAACGAACGGGGCCAGGCGCGCTCGCGAGCACGTCGACGCCAAGCGGCCCAAGCTCGAGCGCCAGCCCTTCTGCGAACGCCTGAACCCACGCCTTGGTGGCTGCGTAGTTGGCCGCGTGCCGCACCCCTTGAAACGCGACGAGGCTGCTCAGCAGCACGAGGCCGCCCCGCCCCCGCTTCACGAGCCGCCGCCCGAACGCATGGCTCATCGCCGCGACCGCCCGACAGTTCACGTCGATCATCGAGAGCTCGGCCTCGAGCGCGTTGGCGACGAAGGCGCCCGACGTTCCGAAGCCGGCAGCGGCGACGAGCAGCCCGACGTCGAGTGACCGCGTCTCGGCTTCGACCCGAGCGAGCCCGTCGACCGTCGCGAGATCGGCGTCGACGATTCGCACCTCGGTGCTCGTGAGCTCACTCGCGAGCGCTTCGAGGGCCTGGCGGCGGCGGGCGACGATCACCAGCTTGAACCCCTCTTTCGCGAGGGCACGCGCGAACTCCCTGCCGATTCCGTCCGAGGCTCCGGTCAGCACGGCCCACGGGCCGTACGTCGTCAATCGAGTCGTCATGGTCGTCTTTCGAGGTTCAGCGGGGGAAACAGCGGGCGAAGCGGTCGAGGAGCGCGCGGTCACCGGCGATGCGCAGCTTGCCGCGCACCACCAACCACACGGGGTTGCGCTTGCCCGTCACCACGTCGAGCCACGCGCGCGCCTCGCCACGAATGGTGACGTCTGCCAGCCCTTCGAGCGTCGAGGTGGTGATGGTGAGGGTGCCGTCGTCGATGCGAACCGTCGCGCGGTGGGTCGAGGTGTCAGTGAGCTCGAAGTGAAACGTCGCGCGCCACCCCTTCGCGGGGCCTCGTTGGAAGACCAGCGGCAGCGCGCGGAAGAAGCCGGGAGCCGTCGTCGCCCGCAAGCTCGAGCGCACCAGCCGCACCGGCTTGTGGGGGAAGCGCTTTCGAACGTGGGTCTCGGCGTCTGACCCGGGCACCACGTAGACGGGCTCGGAGCGCTCGGTCAGCGGCCGAACCACCTCGCTCAAGAACTTCGGTCGATCGGCGACGAACGGCCCGAGCACGTCGTCACCCGCCGGGCACACCGCGACACAGTGCGCCGCCTTGTAGTTGGCCTTGTAGGTGAGCGACTGCCACATCGAGGCGCTCTCGGAGATGGTCAGCCGCTCGCGCAGCTCGTGTTTGTCGCGGCTCTCGACGACGTCTTCGAGCACGTCACCGAACCCCGTCATGAACTCGCGGTAGTTGTGATCGAGACAGGCCGAGAAGCGAAAGGCGCCGTCGGGCTCGATGGCACCGACCGGGCATGCCGCGACGCAGAGCTTGCAGTCGACGCAGGGGTCGTACGCGAGCCGGGGCAGCCGCTCTTCGATGCGAGCCGAGGTGAGGACGGTGCCGAGCACGATGAAGGAACCGAACCGGGGGTGAATGACGTTGCGGTGCAGGCCCATGCGCCCGAGCTGCGCGGCCACCGCCACGCGCTTGTGCGAGACGACCCAGGTTCGACCGGGGAAGTCGTCCATCTCCATGGGGAAGGCCATGGCGGGGTTCATCGCGCGATGGCCCGCAGCGGCGAGTCGAGCGACCAGCGCGCGGGCGCAGTCGTCGACTGCTTCTCCTGCGTGGTGGAACTCGTGGTTGGCGACGCTCCGCGCCGGGCTGCGCACGTTCTCGGGGTGCATTCGAACCACCAGCGAGATGAGCGACACCGCTGAGGGGAACGCTCGGAGCACTGGCGCCCGCTCCTCTGCGAGGTCGGGGTGAACGAGCTCGACGACCCCGACGTCATCGGCGCCCGCCTCGAGCGCCCACGCCCGGAGTTGCTCCAGAGAGACCGGCTGGGGCGCCACGGCTCCGACGCGCTGCTTCGCCGCGGTGATCGCCGGGTGCTCGACGCGAACCGGCTTTGAAATGATGGTCATCATGTCTCTCGGCGTGAGTGAGGACGGCACGGCATCTCGGGTGAACGTTCAGCGACGGCGGGCGACGGCGAGCAGCCGGGCGGTCAGGCGCGGGTCATCGAGCAGCCGCGCCAACACGATGGCTCCGACCATTCTCGAGGTGAGCTCGAGCGCTTCGTCGCTGGGCGACTTCTGGCGAGCGTCGAGCTTGTCCTGCACGAGCTGCAACAAGCCTGCGGCGGCCCAGCCGAAGGCCCTTCGAACGGGCGCGCGTTGGCGAGGCGCATCGGCTCCGAGCGCGGCGACGACACAGCCACGGTCGGGGTGCTCGGCGTGCTGTTGGGACAGATAGGTGGCCAGCGCGGCGTCGAGACTCGGAGCCGACTCGAACACGCCCTCTGCGGTCTCGAGCGCCGCGTGACGCACGGCCTCCGCCACCAGCTCGTCGCGATCGGAGAAGTGCGAATAGAAGCCGCCGTGCGTGAGCCCGACCTTCTTCATCAACGAGGGAATGCTCACCCCGTCGAGCCCGCTGAGCCTCAACGCGCGGCTCGCGGCTTCGACGATTCTGGCTCGCACGGCGTCTTTGTGTTCGTCAGGGTAGCGCATGAAATGATGCCCATCATGTCACTCACCCATTTTCGGCGCAATTCGAACTGCAGCCGTTCACTCCCCGGGGCCTGGAATGCGCTCGTCGCTGTCGCCGGGAATCGAGGGAAACCGACCGTGCTTCCAGTCGAGCCGCGCCTGCTCGAGGCGCTCCTTGCGGCTCGACACCCAGTTCCAGAGCATGAAGCGCGGCCCATCGAGCGGCTCGCCGCCGATGATCGCCACGCGCGACGTGGTGAGGGCCGAGACACACGTCGCGCCGGCGTCCAGAACACCGAGCTGGTGCTTCGACAACGAGGCGCCTTCGACGCCGACGTCTCCCGAGACGACGTAGACCGCGCGCTCCGAGGCCAGCGCAGGAAGCTCGAGCTGCGCGCCCGCCTCCAGCTCCGCCACCGCGTAGATGGTCGGTGACGCGAGCCGAATCGGTGAACGACGGCCGCTCCACTCACCGAGGATCACCCGCAGCGAGACACCGTCGGTCTCAAGACTCGGCAACGCGCTCGCGTCGGCGTGCTGAAACGACGGCTCCGCTTCTTCCAGCGCCGTGGGCAGCGCGACCCAGAGCTGCAGGCCGTGCATCGTCATCGGCTTGCCGTGCCAGGCCTTCGGGGTTCGCTCGGAGTGCACGATGCCGCGACCGGCGCTCATCCAATTCACGTCGCCGGGCCGAATGAGCTGCTCGTTGCCCAGGCTGTCGCGATGCAGGCCTTCGCCCTCGAAGAGGTAGGTGATGGTGGCGAGCCCGATGTGCGGGTGGGGGCCGACGCCGCCGCGCGCGCTGCCGATCGACGTCGCGGGCCCCATGTGATCGAGGAAGCAGAACGGGCCGACGAAGCGCTGCCCCACCTGCGGCAACGCCCGCACCACCTCGAAGTCGCCGACCGGAGCGGCCTTGCCGTCGAGAACCTTCACTTCGGCCGGAACGCGTCGGTCGCGAGGATCAGCTCGTGCAGAATTCCCGGCTCGTGGGCTGCGTGGCCTGCGTCGGCGACGACGTTGAGCTTCGCCTCGGGCCACGCGCGGTGCAGCGCCCACGCCGACTCCATCGGACAGACCACGTCGTAGCGGCCCTGAACGATGACCGCGGGGATCATGCGAATTCGGTCGATGTTCGCCTTCGCGAGCAGCGCCTTGTCGGCCTCGAGCCAGCCGTGGTTCACGAAGTAGTGGCACTCGATGCGCGCGAAGGCGGTGGCGAACTCGTCTTCGCCGGTCTTCGAGATGTACGCCTCGTTGGGCAGCAGGTAGCTCGTCTTGCCCTCCCACAGGCTCCACGCCTTCGCGGCCTCGGTGCGCACGTGCAGATCTGCCGAGGTGAGGCGGCGGTAGTACGCGTGCAGCAGGTCGCCGCGCTCCGCTTCGGGAATGTGGTGCAGGTACGGCTCCCACGCGTCGGGGAAGAGGTGGCTCGCGCCGTCCTGGTAGAACCAGTCGATCTCCCACTTGCGCAGCAGGAAGATGCCGCGCAGCACGAGCTCGGTGACGCGCTGCGGGTGCGTCTGCGCGTAGGCCAGCGCGAGCGTCGAGCCCCACGAGCCGCCGAAGACCTGCCACGTCTCGATGCCGAGGTGCGTGCGCAGCTTCTCCATGTCGGCCACGAGATCCCACGTGGTGTTCTTCTCGAGTGACGCGAACGGCGTCGACTTGCCGCAGCCGCGCTGATCGAAGAGCACGATGCGGTAGGCCTGCGGGTCGAAGAACCGGCGTTGCTTGCCCTCGGTGCCTGCGCCCGGGCCGCCGTGCACGAAGACGACGGGCTTGCCGTGCGGGTTGCCCGACTCTTCGAAGTACAGCTCGTGGCCATCGCCGACCGCGAGCCGGCCGGTGCGGTAGGGCTCGATGGGCGGGTAGTAGGTGCGGCGAGGAGCAGGCGTCATGCGTGAGCGGTTACCACGATCGACGCCTCGATCGTCAGCTCCGACGGCGAACCGACTCGAGCAGCGCGTCGAGCAGCTCGCCTGCTTCGGCCCGCGTGCGCTTCGGCTTCGACGAGCGGGTGATGGTCATCGCGCCTTCGACGATGGCGCCCTTCACCATCGCGGCCA
>JAEUJR010000115.1 GCA_016793585.1 Archangium sp. | reverse complement strand
GTCCTGGTAGTAGACGCGGCCCAGCACGACGTCGATGGGCGCGAGCCGTCGCAGCGCCTCGACCCACCGCAGCGCGCTCATCGACGCCTCACTGTCGTCGGTGCCGACGATGACGCGCAGCCCCTGCCCCTTCGCCCACGCTGTCATGGAGTCGCTCTCGGGCACAACCAGCACGGGAATGTGGTCGCCGCTCGCCCGGCGCTCGTCGGTGCGGCGTAGGTTCACCAACGCCCCCGCGCCGTGGCCTGCCGAGCCGACGACGATGAGCTTCGCTTTGCGCTTCGCCGCGAAGTCGCGCATCGCGTCGGCCACCTCGCCGGGCAGCACCACCGTCTCGATGCGGCCCTTCGTGTACTCCTTGAGGCGGCCCACCTCGGCGCCGAGGCGCTCGTGAATGAGGGTCTGCACCCGCTCGAAGGCCGTCGCCTCCATCTGCTCGACTTGCGGCTCGAGCACGTGCACGAGGAACAGCTCGTCGTCGAGCCGCCCCGCGAGCGTGGCCGCGACGACCGATGCAGACGAAGACCACGTGGAGAAATCGATGCCACAGACGATGGCCATGGGGCGCCTCCTGTGAGAGCTCCACGGCCAGACACGTACAACCAGCATGCCGCGCGCGCCCCTGTGTGCACCGGCACTGCAACCGCAAAGCGTGCGTTCTCTTCTCGGGCGTCAGCTCGAACCGGCGCGGTTTGCAGCGCTCAGGACTCGAGGGCGCGCGCGAGGGCGTCGAGGGCGAGCGCAGGAAACCGGCGGGCGCGCATGGCGGCGATGATGGGCTGCCACGGCGCGGGGCAGGCCGAGCCGCCAGCCTGCGCGAAGGCGAAGGTGCAGATGACCGACAGCTCCACGAGCTGCTGCGGCATCGCCTTGAGGCCGTCGAAGAGCGAAGGCGCGAGCGCCTTGACGGGCAGCGCCAGGGCGCCGAGCTGGGCGTCGAAGGCGGCGGGCGCCGGGGCCTCCCAGGCGGGCCGTCGGGCGCGCAGGTTGTGAGCGACGACGGCCGCGGCGACGAAGCGGGCCTTGTCGATGTCGGTGGTGCTGGCGTTGAGCCGCCGCGCGAGCTCGCCGCACAGCTGCACGAGCGCGATGCCGTCGCCGCCCACGTCGCCGAACGCACCGAGCAGCACCTCGACGAGCTTCGTCTGGCCCTCGTCGAGGCCGGTCGCGGAGACGCCACGCGCGCGCGCCTCGGCGCGGCCTTCGAGCTCGAGCACGCCCGAGTCTGCCGACACCTCGATGGCGGGCGCCTCGGTGATGCCCGAGTCCGACTTGCGCCCCGTCGTCGGCCCGCGATCGAGCCACGAGTCGGGGTCGTCGTCGGTGACACCGCCGTAGAGCCTCGTCACCGTGTCACGCAGGGCACGATCGCCCGCGCGCACCGGCTGCAGCGACCGCCCCGTCGCGGCCTTGAGCGCTTCGATGGTCTCGGCGTCGAGCGGGTCGACGACGGCCACCAGCAGCACCGCGCCCTTCTCGGCGAGCGGCACGGCCACCAGGCGCTCGGCGTCGCCCTGCGAAAGCAGGTGGAGCGGCAGCCGACCTCCTTCGAGCGCCGCCAGCTGCGTCGAGGTCATCACCGGAGTGCGCGTCACGGCGCCCAGCGCCTCGACGACGTGGTCTTCGCTCAGCACGCCGTCGATGATGAGGGTGTCACCGAGCGGAAGGTTGAGCATGGTGGCGCGCTGCAGCGCCTCGGCGAGCTGGCCCGTCGAGAGCCGGCCCGCGCGTACGAGGTGCTCGCCGAGCTGGTTCTCGCGGCTGGGCGGCGCCTGCACGCCTGGAGGCGAGGGCCGCACCTCGTCGTGCCGCACGGCCTCGAGCTGTTCGTGCGTCACCCGGCGCGTCTCGATGCGCCCGATGACGGTGGTGTTCGGGTTGATGGGCGCCGCAGGGGCGGGCCGTGGCACGGGCGGCGGGGGCGCCACGGGGCGCGGCGGCGAGAGGCGCAGCTCGGTGGTGCGCGCCGCCATGGGCGGCTGGCGATCTGACATGAGCCTGCGAAAGGCGCGGGTCAGCTCACCATCTCCGGTCGAGAGCCCGAGCGAGGCGCTGGCCATCTGCAACGCCTCGGGCACCTCGAGCGCGGGTGGGCGCTCGTGGGGCTCGCGATGCAGCATCCACCCGAGCACCGTGCGCAGCTGCTCGGGCACGCCCTGCAACACGCTGGGCGGCACCGCCTGGTACTTCTGCGCGAGGCCCAGAACGTCCATCGGGTTGGGCGCGACGAAGAGGCTGCGGCCGGTGAGCATCTCGAGCAGCAGCAGGCCCATGCGGAAGACGTCGGTGGCCTGCTGTGAGGCGCCAGTCACCTGCTCGGGCGCGACGGCGTGCGGCTCACTGCGCGCAGGCCCGCGGCTCTGGTGCGAGCCCGCGACGACCGCGAGCCCCGCGTGCATCAGCAACACCCTGCCGCTCACGGTGACGAACACCGACGACGCCGACACGTCACCGTGCACCTGGCCGGCGTGGTGCAGCGCGCCGATGCCCTGGGCGACCCGCTCGATGATGGCCACCGACTCCTCGACCGAGAGCCGGCCCGCCTTCGACGTCATCAACGCACGCAGCGGCTCGCCGTCGCCCGTCTCTTCGACGAACCACAGGCCGTCGCCGCCCGCGCCGAACTCGAGCAGCGGCGCCACCTCGGGCGCACGCACCGCCGTCAACGCCCGCGACTGGGCCGAGAACCGCTCGAGAAAGGTGTGGTCCTGCGTCCACGGAGGGGAGAGCCTCGAGAGCACCAGCCACTGGCCGTCACGCGCACCAAGGTGGGCCTCGACGACGCCCGATGCCGCAACGAGTCTTCGCCCCAGCTGGTAGGTCCCCACGGTTCGCGCGACGATGCGTGAAGCGGCAGTCGAATCGTCCGCTGACAGCGTACACTGAGTTCCGTTGAGGAACGATGAAACGACTCCTTTGAACGCGCGGCCGGTGGGTTGGCACCGACTGCTTCACCCAAGCTCGAGAGGGACCTGATGCGACTGAGCATTCCTGTAGTGGCGGCGATGGCGATGTGTGCGTGTGGCGTTGCTCCCGAAGTTCGCGTCGACGAGACGAAGGGCATTCCGCCGGTGAAGGGCACGACCGAGGTGCAGCTGGGCACGCTCAACTGTGGCATGCCCATCACCTCGGGTGACGTGACGGTGCAGACGAAGGTGGTCGCCGCCGGCTGCGAGCTCTCGTTCGATCGCGACGTGCCGGTGCTCAAGGCCGAGGACTACACGAACATTCCCGACCTCAAGGCCGCGACGGCGCTCGTGCAGCGCATCGAGCTGACGGTGAAGCGGCTCGCCTTCACCGATGGTGCGACGAACATGAGCCTCGACCTCGCGACGCGCGTGACCAGCGCGCAGCTGTCGGTGAACGGCCAGCTCGTCGCCGAGAAGGAGTCGCTCACCTCGTTGCCGAAGACGGTGACGCTCTCGGGCGCGGCGCTGGAGCAGATGAAGTCGAAGATCGACGCCCGCCAGCCGGCCTCGGTGAAGACGCGCGTGGTGCTCGTGCTGCCCGCGATGCCGCCCCCGCCGCAGCGGTTGATCATCGACTACGACTCCCAGCCGGCCATCATTCTCGGCGCGAAGACGCCGACGTTCTTCTGACCGCAGGTTGATCGCCAGCGACGAAGGCCCGGGCGCGGGTCGCGATCATCAACCAGCGCTTCGGGGGCTCATGCACGACGAGCCATTCCTTCATCACGCGCCTGCCCATCGAGAGGCGCTCGCCAAGGCCACTCGCCACGGCGTCGTCGATCTCGCGGGCGGGCAGCTTCACCACGAGCGCGCCCTTCACCGTCATCGCGAAGACCTTGCCGTCGACCCGGAGCCCGTTCTGCCCGAACTGGCCGCGATCGCCCGCGGGCAAGGTCACCCGCGGGTCTGCCCCGAACGCGCGAGCGAGGGCCGACCAGGCCTGTTCGGACGGGTCGAGGGCGGGGTTGGAACGGCGCCGGGTGCTGGTCACGTGAGCTCCTTCACGGCTGATGGGTCGATTCCTATTCCACAAGCGTCGGCTTGTACAATCGATGGCTTGTGTGATTCGCGGTGAGGCCTCATGCTTCCGACATGAGAAGCGAACCGGTGCTTCGAGCCCTCGCAGAGCCGAGGCGCCAGGCGATCTTGAAGCTCGTTCGGGACAAGCCGCGCTCGGTCACCGAGATTGGCGAACACTTCGACATCAGCCAGCAGGCGGTCTCCCAGCACCTGCAGGTGTTGGCCGACGCGGGGCTCGTCGCGGTGAAGCCCTCGGGGCGACAAAGGCTGTACGTCGTCGACCCGCGCGGGCTCGAGCAGCTCGAGCGTTTCCTCGCCGACCTGTGGCCACGCGGCCTCGAGCGCCTCAAACGCGCGGTCGAGCAGCGCAAGGGCAACCGACATGACCGCTGAGCGCTTTCAGGGTTCGATCTTCGTCGACGCGTCACCCGAAGAGGTCTTCCCGTACTTCACCGAGGCCGAGGCGCTGGCGACGTGGATGGGCGATCGCGCCGTCGTCGAGCCCCGGCCCGGCGGAAAGTTCGTCATCGCATTCGACGATCGCGTCGTTGAGGGTCGCTACGTCGAGGTCGAGTTCCCGCGCCGGGTGGTCGTCACGTGGGGCCGGCACGGCTCCGTTCGTCTGCCACCGGGCGGCAGCACCCTCGAGGTCACCTTCGAGGCTGAAGGCACGGGCACCAGGGTCACCATCGTGCATGACGGGTTGCCCGACCTCGAGCGCGAGCTTCATGCACGCGGCTGGTCGCACTATCTGCCCCGCCTCGCGTCGGCGGCAGCAGGCCGTCAGGTCGAGGCTCACCACGTTCCTCCGCAGCTGGTCGAAGGCGCCGATTGAGCCCAGAAGCGCTGCCGATCGGGGCAACGTGGGACTGGGTGTGACCCTTCGCGTTTCACGGGGTCTTGCTTTCGGGTAGTGCCGATCTCGGCCGGGCCCAAAAGGAAGCGTTCGATGTCGAAGCAGCTGATGGTGGTGGCAGTGCTGGTGGGTGGAGTGGTCGCGGTGTCGTGCGGCCAGACCCCGGCGGCGACGTTCCAGAACAACATCGACCCCGACACCGAGACGAGCTTCGGCACCATTCCGCCGCCCGACTACGACGGCGGCATCGGCGGCCTGCCGTGTGACGTCGCGACGCTGATTCGAACCCGCTGCGCCTCGTGTCACCGCACGCCGCCGGCTGGCAACGCGACCATGCCGCTGACCAGCTGGGCCGAGCTGACGGCGGCGGCGCCGAGCGGCGCCAGCTACGCCGCGCGCAGCCTGCTCCGCATGAAGGACACGAACTCGCCGATGCCTCCGGGAGCGCCGCTCCCTGCGGCCGAGATCGCCGCGTTCGAGGCCTGGGTGAACGGCGGCGCGAAGATGGGCTCGTGCTCGGCAGACGCAGGCGTGCCGATGGTGACGTGCACCGCGAACCAGAGCTGGGCGACGGCGAACCGGTACACCGAGAACCCCGAGATGAACCCCGGGCTCGCGTGTCGCTCCTGTCACAACGGCCAGAACTTCAACGGCCAGAACCCCTCGCTCCGCAGCAAACGCAGCGCAGCGTTCTACTTCGCGGGCACCGTCTACCCGGGCCAGAACCAGAAAGACTTCTGCTTCTCGTACGTGCCGGCGGGAACCACCGTGGAGATCATCGACCGGACCGGCCAGGTTCAGCTCACGCTCACCCCGCTGCGCGTGTCGGGCAACTTCTTCTCCGACCGGCTCACTACGACGCCCGCGTGGCTGCCGTACACGGTGAAGGTGAAGCGCAATGGCATGGTCGTCTCGGCGATGACGACGCCGCAGATGAATGGTGACTGCAACATCTGCCACACCGAGCTCGGTGAGCAGGGCGCGCCAGGCCGAATCACGTACTGAGCGTGAGAGTTCCCAGATGTCGGCGAGTCCGTTTCGCCACGACGGGGCGAATCAACTGCCTGCGAGCCCGACGCTCAGAGAAGCCCCGGTGAGTCGGAGTCGTGCTCGCCGCCACTCCGACAGCCGCCGAGCGCGGCCACACACCGGGCAGCTCGTCAGCGGCCTCGTCGTCGCAGCAACGTGAGCGCGAGCGCCAGCACCGAGAGCCCACCCTCGACGCCCGAGCAACCACAGCCCTTCGGCATCTCGGTGGTCGCGCCACCACCCGCTGCGCCGCCGGCCATCGCCTCGCCTCCACCCGCGGAGCCTCCTCCGGCCGAGCCGCCACCCGTCGCGCCGCCGTCTGCCGGCTGAGCCGTTCCACCGCCCATGCCGACGCAGAGGTCGTCCACCGTGCCGTCGCAGTCATCGTCGACGCCATTGCAGAGCTCGAGCGACGGCTTCACCTCTCCGGTGCACCGCGTGTAGCTGCCGTTGGTGCAGGTGCGCATACCGCCGCGGCACGCCCCGACACCACGCGTCTCGGACGGGCCGGTGTAACAAGGCCGCGGCTCGTCAGCGCGGCACGTGCACATGTCGTCGATGGTGCCGTTGCAGTCGTTGTCGAGGCCGTCACACGTCTCGGCCGTCGGCATCATCGGCGTGCAGGTCTGCATGGCGCCCGCAGTGCAGCGGCCGACGCTCTTGCGCGCGCACGTTCCCGAGCCGCACCGGTCGTAGCCGATGAGCGCCTGGGTCTCGCGCGCGACCTCCTGCAGGCCGTCGCAGTCATCGTCCTGGTTGTTGCAGATCTCAGGCGTCGGAATCTTGCCGGCGAAGGCGACGAACCAGCCGCCGTCGGCGCGGTTGCACTGGAGCACGCCTTCGGCGCAGGGCCGCGTCGGCACCGTGCCTGGCCCTGCGTAGAACGAACGCGACGGCCGCGGCCCACCATCGGGGAACCGGCAGTCGAAGTCTTCGTCGTAGAGCCCGTCGCAGTCGTTGTCCTTCATGTCGTCGATCTCGGGCGAGCCGGTGCCCGCGTCGCAGACCTGCGGCACGCCGTTGAAGCAGTTGTTCACCAGCCGGTAGCAGTTCCCGAGGCCGCACGCCGTCTGGCCGAGGCCGTCGTCGGGCACGCCATCGCAGTCGTCGTCGACGCCGTTGCACGTCTCAGGCGTCGGCTGGTTGAGCGGCAGACACGAGAGCCGGCCCGACTGGCAGCGGCGCTCGCCGGCCTGGCACACCCCGAACTCTCCGGGCACCGAGCAGCTCGCGCCGCCGCCCGGGTTGTCTTCGTCGATCATGCCGTCGCAGTCGTTGTCGAGGCCGTCGCACGCTTCGATGAAGGGGCCGATCTGATCGCGGCACGCGCCCCAGAACCCGTTGCGGCAGATCTGCGTACCCTGGCGGCATTCCCCCGCGCGCAGGGTGTTGGTGTCGGCGGTGTAGCAGGCGCGGCGTTCTCCTTCGGGGCACTGCGGCTCGTTCGTCTCGCAGTCGGCAGGCAGCTGCGGGCCCGGGTCGTACGGCGTGGGGCAGGTCTGATCGACGCCGAGCGCCACCTGCAGGCTGCCGACGCTGGGGTACGTGTGCCGCGCGCCGTCTCCGTCGGTGAAGACGAAGTAGTACGGGTGGCAGCCGTTCGGCAGCACGTCAGGGTCGGGGAAGTGCGTCTCGTAGGTGCCGTTCGACGGCTGGCCCCACGCGCGGTCCATGTCGAAGCAGTGGCCGGCGATGACGACGGCTGAACGTTTGGGCGCCTTGCGTGACGGGTCGAAGTAGTTCGCCGCGAAGTACAGCTGTGCCGTGGAGCCCGGGTTCGGCGGCGGGTGCATCGCGCTCGCGGCGGGAATGCGGGGAATGGTGACGGCGCCCCGGCCGTACGCGACGGCCCAGTACGGCATCGAGCACTGGCTGCCCTCGGCGCGGAACAGGCCAGCGGCGAACTCGGTGCCACCGTCGGCGTAGATGCTGGGCCGGTTCTGCGCCGACTGCATCAGCGTGCACCACAGGTCGAAGGCCGACGGCACGTTGCGGGCGATGGTGGTGGCCGACAACGTGTTGAAGCCGAAGAGTGAGTAGCGGGCCTGCGCCGTCTGCCCGACGCCGGCGTCACAGGTCTGCCCGCACATCGCGCCGGTGCAAGACCCCGCAGAGAGGCACCCGACACCCGAGCCTGCGTCACCGAGCTCGCAGCAGCTCTCGTTCTGGTAGCAGCCCAGCTCGGCCATGTGCCGCGCCGAGAAGCGCGCGCCCACGTTGCCTTCGAAGGCATAGACGAACGGGGCCTTGTCGACGGTGGCGCCGAACTCGCCCGTGAAGTCTCCGCACATGCCGTTGGGCGTCTTCGCCGAGACGCGCGCCTGGTTCATGAGCACGTGCAGCATGCGCTCCTGATCGCCGGGGAAACCGCCCGAGGGCTCACCGAGCTGCTGCGCGATCGACGCGACTGGCTCGCCCGGCTCGGAGGCAGTCGTGCCCGCACAGCCCGCGAGCACCACGAGCATCACCAGCGGCGCGACGACGACGGCCGGGGTCACGAGCGCGCGGCTGCGCCTTTCCCGCCTCCGGCGTGCGGCGAGCAACCCGAGCAACGGCAGCAGCACCGCCGCGTCTCCCGAGCCACTGCACCCGCAGCCTTTGGGCATCTGCGTCGCGCCGCCACCACCCGCGCCGCCGCCCATGCCACCCGCGCTGCCGCCGCCGGTGCCAGTGCCATCGGTCACGTTCACGCTCGCGGTCGCCACGAACAGGCCGCACGTCGCGGTGACCGAGACAGCGCCAGCCGTCGCCGGTGCGGTGAACGCGCCGTTCGCGTCGATGGAGCCGGCCGACGCCGCCCACGTGCAGCCGGGCGCCTGCGCGTCTGCGCCCGAGAAGTCCTTGCCCTGCGCGGTGAAGGTCTGGGTGCCGCCGGTCGCGACGTTCGCCATCGCCGGAGTCACCTCGACCTTCGCCAGGCCGTCCTGCACCGTCACCGTCACGAAGCCCGTCACGGTGAGCTCGCGCTCGTCTTTCACGTCGACGCGCAGCGTGTACTGGCCGGGAGCCCCGAAGGTGATGGTGGTCGACTTCGCGGCGTTGGTGCCATTGGGCGAGAACGTGACGAGGGCGGGCGGGTTGGAGGCCCCCCACGTGTAGGTGAGCTTGCTCTCGTCCATGTCGTCGGTGGCCGAGACCACACCGGTCGCGACGCCGCCCACGACGGGGCTCGGCGTGACGGTGGGGCCCATGGTGATGCGCGGCACGGGGCCAATCTCGGTGCGCAGGTTCGCGGTGGCCATGCGGCCTCCGACGGTGGCGGTGACGGTGCACATGCCCGTCGAGGTGGCGGTGAAACGGCCCGTGGGCGTGATGGTGCCGCAGCCGCTGACGGCCCACTCGATGTCTTCGGCGCTGTCGATGGGCTGGCCGAACTGGTCCGTGCCCGACGCAGTGAACTGCTTCGAGTCGCCGACGTTGATGGGGCCGGTGGGCACTCCGAAGATGTTCACGCTGGTGGCCGTGGCGAGCACGACGACGGGCAGGTCGGCCGAGACCGACAGGTTGCCGAGGTCGGTCGCCGTCACGCGGAACGAGTAGGCGCCCGCGCGCTGGAACGTCACGGTCACGTTCTTCGCGCCGTTGTTGCCGTTGGTGTTGAACGTCACCGTCTGTGGGCCGAACGAGCGCGTCCACTGGTAGGTGAGGTCGGCTTCACTGCCCGGCGCAGGGTCATCGGCGAGCACGAAGAGGTCGGCGGTGGTGCCGACGATGGGAATCGGGGTCGCGCTCGGGGGCACGATGATGATGGGCCGCGCGTTGGCGCCCTGCACCGAGAAGTCCTGGCCGGTGACGTCACCACCGTCGAGCGTCACGGTGCGGGTGGCGGGGGCGAAGGTGAACCCCGGCTTGAAGGGAGCCACCGTCCACGTTCCTTCGGGCACGTTGGCCAACACGTAGCTGCCACGGCCGTCGGTGGTGCCGCTCGACACGATGCCGCCGTCGTCCTGCGTGGCGCGCACCTCGGTGGCGAGCAGCGGCGCTCCGGCTTCGTCGATGCTGCCGCGCACGAGCCACAGCGGGCCCTGCGTCGAGGCGGTCGCGTTGAAGACGAGGTTGGTGATGGGCATCGAGCCGACGTTCACCGGGTTCATGAACATGGGCACGATGCGCTGGTTGGGCGCCGAGGCCGTGAAGTTGTACGAGCCGGCCGGCACACGGGGGAACGAGAAGGCCCAGCTCGCGCCCATCAACGTCGTCTGCACCGAGCGCACGCCGTCGGTCACGGTGTGCGGCCCCATGGTGCCGGTGACGACGCCCGACACGGGCACGACTTCTTCGACGAAGTTGCAGCCCGTCACCGGGTTGCCGTTCACCGTGATGGGGTTCACGCAGTTGGTGAGGCGGAACGTCTGGCCGGGCATGCCGCGCGCGGTGAGCGTGTACTGCCCGTTGGGTACGTTGGTGAGCTGCCAGGTGCCCTGCGCGCTCGAGATGGTGGTGTATGCGCCCGCCGAGATGGTGACGCCCGCGAGCGGCTGCCCGACCGACGTCACGTTGCCGAAGATGCCGAAGCCCGCGCGAATCGCGTTGAAGTTGATGTTCGTCGCGCCAGTCGCCGGCACCGTCACCGGGTTGGTGAACGAGGGAGACAACGTCCACCCCGGCTTCGAGGCCGTCACCGTCGTCGAGGTGGGGGTGACGCCGACGAGCACGTAGTCTCCGTTGGAGTCGGTCAACGTGGTGCGCATGCCCGAGACGACGCGCACGCCGTCGACGCCCAGCATGGTGTTGACGTCGGTGACGCGGCCCGAGATGCGGGTCGTGGTGGGGTTGCCGACGCGCACGATGACGTTCGCCGAGCTGGTGCCGCCCTTCATGTCGCTGACGGTGACGCGCATGACGGCGTCGCGCACGGTGGTGAAGCGGTTCGTCACCATGGCCGTGTTGGTCGAGGTGAACGTCTCGTTCGCGGGCGCCTGGAGCGACTCCCACCAGTAGGCGAGCGCGTCGCCATCGGGGTCCGTCGCCATGGCGTTGAACGTCACCTGCTGGTTCACCGTGGCCTGCATCGTCGACGCGCTGAGCATGATGGTGGGCGGTCGGTTCGAGGTGAAGGCGCCGCGGTTCACGGTGACGTTGATGGACGAGGGCATCGTCGTCGCCACGCTGGTGGGCGTGATGTGAATGCCCGCGCCGGGGTCAGAGAACGTGCGGCCCACCTGCAGCGGCGCGTCGGTGGCGGTCGGCGTGCCCGGGTTCATGTCGAGCAGGTTCGACTCGTCGGAAGAGGGGTAGCCCCAGAAGATGACGGCGCTGCGGGTGAGCATGCCGCCCTCGGTGGGCCTGAACTCGACCCAGTAGTCACGCGCGCCGCTGATGGGCACGCGCAGGCCGTGAAGGCCGCCGAGGCTCGGTTGCTCGAGGTCGTACACCTGGAAGCTGCCCGACTGCGCCGGCTGCGAGACGACCTGAATCTGCGCGTTCGAGAACCAGTCGAGGTCCCACTTGTACCAGGCGTTGAAGTGGCCCTGCAGGCCCGTCGTCTCGTCGATGTTGCCGCCGCCCATCGTGTCG
>JAEUJR010000113.1 GCA_016793585.1 Archangium sp. | reverse complement strand
CGCGACGAGCTCGAGCAGCTTCATGTAGCGAACGGGGTTGAAGAAGTGCGTCACAAGGAAACGCTTCTTGAAGTCGTCGCTGGTGCCCTCGGTCATGCCCTTGATGCTCATGCCCGACGTGTTCGAGCTGACGATGGCGTTCGGGTGAACGATCTTCTCGAGCTTCCGGAAGAGGTCGTTCTTGAGCTTCAAGTCTTCCTTGATGACCTCGACCACCCAGTCGCAGTCCTTCACGCGCCCAAGGTCGTCTTCGAAGTTGCCGACGTCGATGAGCGCGAGCGCCTTCTGCGTCATCAGCGGGGCGGGCTTCTGCTTCACCAGGTTCGCGACGGCCGAGTTGGCGAACTTGTTTCGAAACGCCTTCGAGTCGGTCTTGTCGGTCGGCTCGGCCTTCGGCGGCACGATGTCGAGGAGAAGAACGGGAATGCCTGCGTTGGCGAGGTGCGCGGCGATGCCGCTGCCCATCACGCCCGCGCCGAGAACGGCCACCTTGCGGATCTTCATGAACGGCTCCAGGTGAGTGGAAAACGAGAGCGAAGCGGCCGGATCCATAGCGCAGCGAGTCACGGTCGGCAGGCATTTCGAATCGATTGGCGCAAAAAGTCTCCACCGGAGACAATAACCGCTGAAAATCTGCACACCTCGGAACCGGGGAGGGTCTCGTTCGGCAGCCTCGGCCCCTCGGCCAGGCGGAAAGACCCGATGAAGACGCTGGCCGTCGTTGCTCTGTTTTCCCTCGCTGCGTGCGCGAAGCCGCAGGTGTTGACCCTCGAGAACACGCTCCAGCCCGGGCCCAACACGGTGCAGGGGTCGGTGACGTTCCCCCAGGAGCTGCAGGCCGGGGCGCGGGTGCAGGTGAGCTGGTCGACGAAGTACGGCAGCTCGGTGCCCGACCTCGATGGCGCCAACGGCATGAAGGCCCTCGACCTCACGGCCAACGCGAAGAAGCTCGACTTCGTCATCAAGGGGCTCGCCGACGGCGACGTCACCATCGCGGCGCGCGTGTACGGCAGCGAGACGATGGCGAAGATGAAGGCGGAGATTCTCGAGGCGCAGGCGAACTTCAAGAAGACGGGCAAGTCGACGATGGCGCCGAACCCGTCGTACGACTTCGGCGGCTTCTACACGGGCACGCCCACCGCGAGCGTCGAGGGCAAGGACGCGAAGGTGCTGTCGCTGAAGGGCGCGCCGCTGACCGGCATCGACTTCACGCTCGCCGCCATCGACAACTCCGAGCCGCCGCCCTTCTCGGGAACGCTGACCTCGAAGCTGCTGCTCAAGATGAAGAACAAGGCGAAGCCGTACGACGACTTCGACAAGGCTTATGCGCTCTTCGAGAAGGCGCTCGGCAAGCCGACGGCCGCCACCGAGAAGCAGTTCGGCTGGGCCGTCGTCGAGGGCGACAGCTGCACCTACGTGTTCTTCGAGAAGGACGAGCGCTCGAGGTTCTTCAAGGACCAGACGGGCTTCATGGTTGGAGCGTCGATGCCGCCCACGGTCGCGGCCCGCGAAGACGCGGCCTGCGTGAAGCTGCTCGCGCACTGAAGGGACATCGCGGCCCGAGGAGTGCTCAACTCGCGTCGCGATGACGACGCTCAACCGCTCGGTGCGCGAGCACCTTCAGCGGCTCATTCGAGACGAGCGCGGCAAGACGGCGCGCACGACGACGACGCACACACGACGGGCGCACGCACGACGGACGCACCCACAACAGACGCATCACTACCGCGTCACGACGCGCGAACGACCTCACATGAGCTGACATCTCGCTCGGGCGCGCCGTGACATGCTGTGGGCGCCGATGAGCGACTCCCTCGAAGCGCTGCTGACGACGCTCGGAGACCAGGCCGAGACGCTCGTTCGTCGGCCGCGCTCGACGGTCGAGCCTCCACGTGACGCAGAAGAAGGTGCCCGCGCGCTCGCCCAACTGCGAGCCCTCGCCGGCCAGGAGACGTACGCCGACGAAGGCCTGCTCGGTCGCGGTGGCATGGGCGTGGTGCGGCTCTCGACGCAGCAGTCGCTCAATCGAAAGGTTGCGGTGAAGTCGCTCCGCCCCGACCGCGCTGGAGAATCCGAAATCGAAGCGCTCGTCGCCGAGGCGTGGCGCACGGGGCGGCTCGAGCACCCGAACATTCTTCCCGTCTACAGCCTGCGGCTGCTCCCCGATGGCCAGCCCGAGTTGGTGATGAAGCGCATCGAAGGGCGCTCGTGGTCAGAGGAGCTGCGCGCCAACCCTGTCTTCGTCGACTCGACGTTGCGCCGTGAGTCGCTCTCGAGACATCTGCTCGTGCTCGGCCAGGTCTGTCACGCGCTGCACTTCGCGCACGCCCGCGGGCTCGTGCACCGCGACGTGAAGCCCGACAACGTGATGCTCGGTGCGTTCGGTGAGGTGTACCTCGTCGACTGGGGCATCGCGACGGCGCCCGGGCCTGCGCGTGGGCTCGCGGGAACGCCGGCGTACGCGGCACCCGAGATGCTCGGCGGAGACGGCGTGCTCTCGGCCGCGACCGACGTCTACCTGCTCGGCGCCGTGCTCTTCGAGGTGCTCACCGGCCAGCCGCCACACCTGCGCGCGACTCCATCGGAAGTGCTCGCGAGCATTCTGCAGTCCGAGCCGCAGCTCTCACCTTCGGTGCCTCGCGAGCTGACCTCGTTCGACGCTGCATGCACGCCGACGCGACGAAGCGACCCGCGAGCGCCGAGGTGGTTCGACGCTCACTCGAGGCCTTCGCAGCACATCAGGGGTCGCTGCTGCTCACCGCCGAGGCCACCGCCCGGCTGCGCTCACTCGAAGAGGCCTGTCGCGCCGCTGCGCCTGACATCGAGGCGGTGGCGAGCGCGTTCTCGGCGTGCCGCTTCGGTTTTCAGCAGGCGCTGCGCGAGTGGCCTGACAACGACGGCGCGCGTGTGGGCCTGGGCACCGCCATCGAGGCGATGGTGCGCTTCGAGCTGGCCCGT
>JAEUJR010000090.1 GCA_016793585.1 Archangium sp. | reverse complement strand
AGACCCGCGTCGAGATGAGGGTCGAGTTCCGCCCGTTCGCCGCGTCGTCGATGGCGAGCCCGAGCCACGCGAGCTTGCGCACGATGCGCCCACGAATCACCGACGAGCGCTCTCCGATGCCGGCCGTGAAGACCAGCGCGTCGAGGCCGCCTGCCGCGGTCGCCAGTGAGGCCACCTCGCGCGCGCAGCGGTGCACGAAGTACTCGACGGCTTCCTTCGCGGCGCTCGACTCGTCGGCCAGCAGCGTGCGCATGTCGTTCGAGAGGCCCGAGAGGCCTTTGAGGCCCGACTCCTTGTACAGCAGCGTCTCGACCTCTTTGAGCGACATGCGCTTCTGGTCGAGCAGATGCAGGAGCACGCCCGGGTCGATGGCGCCCGCGCGCGTGCCCATGGGCAGCCCGTCGATGGTCGAGAAGCCCATGGTGCTGGCCACGCTCCGCCCACCGCTCAACGCGCACATCGAGGCGCCGCTGCCGAGGTGGGCGACGACGACCTTGCCCTTCGCGACGTCGGGCGCCACCACCGCCAACTGCTTCGCGATGAACTGGTACGAGAGGCCGTGAAAGCCGAAGCGTCGAATGCCCTCGTCGAAGAAGCGGCGGGGCAGGGCGTACGTCTCTTCGACGAAGCTGCGGGTGCGGTGGAAGGCGGTGTCGAAGCACGCCACCTGCTGCACGCCGGGGAACGCGGCGCGCGCGGCCTTGATGCCCAGAACGTTGTGCGGCTGGTGGAGTGGAGCCAGCGGCACGAGCGACTCCAACGTCGCGAGCACCGCGTCGTCGATGCGCGCGGGCGCGGAGTACGTGGTGCCGCCGTGCACGACGCGGTGGCCGACGCCGACGACCTCGACCTCGGCCGAGCGCGTCACCTCGAGCGCCTTCGCCATCGCCGCCTCGCCGGTCTCTTCCAGCGTGCCGCGTGAGAGCTCGGTGACGCCGTCATCGGCGAAGAGCGCGTACTTCACCGTCGAGCTGCCGGCGTTGAGCGTGAGAATCGCAGGGCGCATGGGGCTCCTTCAGGTCGAGGGAACGGCCGACTTCCCGGTCTTGCGGAAGTGCGCTTCGAGCACGGCCACCGCGCAGCTCGCCAGCCGCGTGGAGTCGTCGTCGGCGCGGCTCGTCAGCATGATGGGCACCTTCGCACCCACGACGAGCCCGGGGCCTTCGGCGTGCGCGACGAAGGCGAGCTCTTTGGCCAGCATGTTGCCCGCCTCGATGTTCGGCACCATGAGCACGTTCGCGCGGCCGGCCACGAGCGAGGTGATGCCCTTGGTGCGCGCGGCCTTCAGCGACAGGGCGTTGTCCATCGCGAGCGGGCCGTCGACGATGCCACCGGTGATCTGCCCGCGCTCGGCCATCTTCGAGAGAATCGCGGCGTCGAGGGTCGACGGCATGGCGGGGTTCACCACCTCGACGGCCGAGAGCACGCCCACCTTCGGCTGCGCGTAGCCCAGGGCCTGCGCGAGGAAGATGGCGTTCTGCACGATGTCGACCTTCTCTTCGAGGGTGGGCGCGATGTTGATGGCGGCGTCGGTGACGAGCAGCAGCTCGGGCAGACCCGGCACGTCCATCACGAAGACGTGGCTGATGCGGCGCACGCCCCGCAGGCCGCCCTCCTGCTTCACCACCGGCTTGAGCAGCTCGTCGGTGTGCAGCTTGCCCTTCATGAGCGCCTGCACGCTGCCCTGGTTGGCGAGCGCGACGGCCTTCTCGGCCGCGGCGATGGCGCCGCTCGCTTCGATGAGCTCGAGGCCCCCGAGGGACGCGTTCAGGCCCTTCGCGACGGCGCGAATCTTCTCGACGTTGCCGATGAGCACGGGGCGAATGAGCTCGTGTTTGAAGCCGAGCAGCGCGCCCGCGAGCGAGGCGTCGTCTTCGGGGCACACCACGGCGGTGGCCAGCGGCTCGAGCGGCTCGCAGGCCTTCATCAGGCGCTCGATGTGCTGGTGGCGCACGACGGTGAGCGAGGGCAGCTCGTCGTCGGGCACCTCGATGCGCTCGGTCGGCGCGAGCACCTCGGCTTCTCCTTCGGCGATGACGCGGCCGTCAGCCGTCTTCACTTCGGTCTCGAAGGTGACGCGGGCGTCGCCGTGCTTCTGCTTCACCGTCACCGTGGCGGTCACCGTGTCTCCGATGCGCGCGCGCTCGGGGAAGCGGAAGGTCTGCGCCACGTAGCGGGTGCCCGGCCCCGGGAGCAGGTTGCCCAGCACCGCCGAGACCTGCGCTCCGGCCCACAGCGGCGGCGCGACCGCGTCGCTCTTGCCGTCTCCGTTCGGGTCGAACGTGGGCAGCACGAGCGGGTTC
This sequence comes from Archangium sp., assembly GCA_016793585.1. Next base: position 13,962 of record JAEUJR010000090.1, on the reverse strand, counting down.
ACGTTGCCGCTCGCGTGGGCGAAGACCCAGAGGTCGTTCGCGGTGACTTCGCGGCGAATCGATGCCTTCGCGCCGAGAACGAGTTCGTCGTACGTGGTGTTTCGAGCCATGCACGCAGGCTACGCGCAGCGGTCGCGTGCGTTGAGTGACTTCGGTTGAAGTGAGAATCAGCTGCGCTGATCAGCCCAGCGCGAGGCCGAAGTCGTGAAGCGCGTCAGCTGGGTGGCCGAGTCGAGCGCGACGAACGAGCGGAGCAAGCCAGCGAGTGAGGCGGTCGCGAGGCCGAAGTCGTGAAGCGCGTCAGGTGGGCGGCCGAGTCGAGCGCGACGAACGAGCGGAGCAAGCCAGCTCAGAACTCCCACGACCAGACGCTGCCCGCGCCATTCGGCGTCACCCACGCCGACGCCTTCGGCCCGCGGTACGACTGATACTTGTTCGGGTCTTCACCGATGATGAACAGGGCGGTCGCGGCGATGGCCGACGCCAGCCCGACACCACCACCGACGTACGACACCGCCAGCTGGGTATTGATGGTGTTGCGCAGCGCTTCGGCCTCGGAGCGAACCGACTCGTCACCCGCCGCCAGCGTGTCGCGCAGCGAGATGAACGAGCGCTCCTTGCCCGGGCCGTAGTTGTACTGCGCCTGGCCCTGCATGATGGCGAAGGTGGCGAGGCCGGCGACCGCGACGCCGGTGGCGATGAACGCGCCGATGCGCAGGCCCCACTGCTTCTTCTCGTAGCCCTCGATGAAGTCGGGGCTGGGCATGAGCCGCACGGCCTCTTCGGTCACCTGGTCGGGCGCGATGCGCACCTGCTTCTGCACCGAGGTGAAGCCCTCTTTCTCGATGCGCAGCACGTGGGGGCCGCCGGGAACCGCGAGGCGCTGCAGCATGGGCGTCGTGCCGAGCTGCGTGCCGTCGACCTTCACCACCGAGCCGTCCTCCGAGGCGATGACGACGAGGAAGCCCTGGCGCCCGTTCAGCAGCGGCGCGATGAGGGCCGCGACGTTCTCCTGCAGCTTCGAGACGAGGTCGGCTTCGCTGGTGCCCTTCACCTCGCGCGAACTCACGCGTTTGCCCGACTTCACCTCGACGATGGCGAGGTCGAGCGTCAGGCCCGTGGTGGCCTTCTTCGCGTCGGTGAGGCGCGAGACGCGGCCGTTGAGCAGGTAGTCGACGCCCAGCTGGCCGGCGATGTTCGACGTGCACGAGTCGTCGTTGCAGCCCAGCAGCTGGCGCTGGCGGTCGAGCGAGAGCAGCGCCCGCACCTGATCAGACGTCGTCACCGTGAACATGCCCGTGCGGTCGATCTCGGTGGCGACCGAGCCCGCCAGCATCGCGGCGATGGGCTCGTTGCCGGCCGTCGTCTGAAAATCTGGCACCGCCATCTTGGGGTTGGTGTTGCCGTCGGCCACCCGCGCCTGATCGGCGATGGTCTTGTCAGGCGTCTGCGTCAGCAACGTGGCGAGCGTGATGGCGAGCAACATCGGTGGACTCCCCCGTGAAGAAGACGAGGCAGCCTAACCGAACCCGTCTGGGCTGCAGCAACGTTCGGCGGCCAGGTCAGCGCACGGAACCCATGCCTGACGCTGAGGAACGCAACGCTTGCGCACTCCGTCGGGGCCAGGGGCGTGACACGTCGAGCGGCGCGAGGCGTGCAGTGGGTGGCAAGGTGCGCTCCGCGTCCGACATCTTGAATGCGCACCGGGGGGACGCGACCCGGTTGGTGCAGATTCTTCGAGAGGCCCAGCACGAGTGTGGCAACTGGTTGCCGGCGCGGGTGCTCTCAGAGATTGCGCGTGGGCTGGGCCTGCCGCGCGCGCGGGTCGAGGGCGTGGCGGGGTTCTACGCGTTCTTGAACCTCAAGCCGGTGGGCCGGTTCCGGGTGCTCGTCTCAGACAACGTGACCGATCGGTTCGCCGGCAGCGCCGAGACGTGTGGCGCGCTCTGTCAGCGGCTCGGCGTGAAGCGTGGCCGCGTGCGCAGTGACGGGCGCGTCTCGATCGACTTCACCTCGTGCACGGGCTTATGCGACCAGGGCCCGGCGGTGCTGGTGAACGGGCTCGCGATTCCCAACGTGACGGGAGACCGGCTCGAACAGGTGGTGAAGCTCATCGAGGCCGACACGCCCGTCGACGCGTGGCCGACGTCGTTGCGCCGCGTGCAAGACGGGGTGCGGCTGCAGGGGCCGGTGCTGGGGGCGGCGTTGGAGCCGGGCGTCGCGCTCCAGCGCATGCTGCACGCCAGCCCCGAAGACGTGCTCGCCACGCTGAAGGCGTCGAAGCTGCGCGGCCGTGGTGGCGCCGGCTTTCCCGTGGCGACGAAGTGGGAGACGTGCCGCACCGCGCCCGGCGACAGCGTCGTCGTCTGCAACGCCGACGAAGGCGAGCCGGGCACGTTCAAAGACCGCGCGCTGCTCATGCGGCGGGCCGACCTCGTCGTCGAGGGCATGACCATCGCCGCGCGCTTCACCGGCGCCACCCGTGGCTTCATCTACCTGCGCGGAGAGTACGAGTTTCTGCTGCCGCACCTGAACGAGGTGCTCTCGAAGCGGCGCGCGGCGAAGCTGCTCGGCCCCGGCATCTGCTCGGAGCGCGGCTTCGACTTCGACATCGACGTGCACCTCGGCGCAGGCGCGTACGTCTGCGGTGAAGAGACGGCCCTGCTCGAGTCCCTCGAGGGCAAACGTGGCGTGCCCAGGCACCGGCCTCCGTTTCCCGTCACGCACGGCTACCTGGGGCGGCCCACCACGGTGAACAACGTCGAGACGTACGCCGACGCGGCGGTCATCTTCGGCGCGGGCCTCGAGGCGTGGAGGGCGCTGGGCACCGAGCAGTCGTCGGGCTCGAAGCTGTTGTCCATCGCGGGCGACGTCGAGCGGCCGGGCATCTACGAGGTGCCGTGGGGCACCACCGTGCGTGAGGTGCTGAAGCTGGCCGGCGCGGGTTCGGTGAAGGCCGTGCAGGTCGGCGGCCCGTCTGGAGAGCTCATCTCGCCGAAGGAGCTCGACCGCCGCCTCGCCTTCGAAGACCTGCCGTGCGCGGGCGCAATCGCCGTCTTCAACGAGTCGCGAGACCTGCTCGAGGTGGTGGTGAACTACGCCCACTTCTTCGCCCACGAGAGCTGCGGCTTCTGCACGCCGTGCCGCGTGGGCACGCACGTCGCGACCCGATCGCTCGACAAGCTGAGACAGGGCAGGGGCTCGTCGGCCGAGCTCGCCGAGCTGGGCACCTTGATGCGGCTGTTGCGCGACACCTCGCACTGCGGCCTGGGCAACACGGCGCCCAACGCGTGGCGGCACTACCTCGACAAGTTCCCCGACGACCTCGAGCGGAGGTTGCAGAGCGGCTTCGTGCCGGCCTTCGACGTCGACGCGGCGCTGGTGGCGGCCCGCACCGCGCGCGGAGAGGTGGCGCCATGAGCGCGTTCACCCTCGATGGCGTCAGCGTCGCCTTCACCGAAGGGCAGACCATCATCGAAGCCGCGCGCGTCGCCGGCCGCTTCATTCCTTCGCTCTGCGCGCACCCCGAGTTCCCCGCGCACGGCTCGTGCCGCGTCTGCACGGTGCTGGTGAACGGCCGCCCGATGTCGTCGTGCACCACGAAGGCCGCCGACGGGCAGGTCGTCGAGAGCAACACCGTGGCGCTCAACCGCGACCGGCAGGCGCTCGTGCAGATGCTCTTCGTCGAGGGCAACCACTTCTGCCCGGGCTGCGAGAAGTCGGGCGCGTGCACGTTGCAGTCGCTCGGCAAGGAGCTGGGCGTGACCTCGGCCGGCTTCGCGCACGAGTCACCGACGCGCCCCGTCGACGCGTCGCACCCCGACATTCTGCTCGACTTCAACCGCTGCATTCTCTGTGAGCTCTGCGTGCGCGCGTCGGCTGACGTCGACCACAAAGACGTGTTCGCGCTCTCGGGCCGGGGGCTGCACAAACACCTCATCGTCAACGCCGAGTCTGGCCGGCTCGCCGACACCGGCATGTCGCTCGAAGACAAGGCGATGACGGTGTGCCCGGTGGGCGTGATTCTGAAGAAGCGGCAGGGCTTCTCGACGCCCATCGGCGCGCGGCGTGACGACGTGCAGACGCCGAGGGAGCGCGTCGAAGGGAGGAAGCCATGACCGCGAAGGTGCGCGTGGCGACGACGTCGCTGGCCGGCTGCTTTGGCTGCCACATGTCGTTCCTCGACATCGACGAGCGCATTCTGCCGCTGCTCGAGCGCGTGACGCTCGACCGCTCGCCGCTCACCGACCAGAAGCACGCCGGGCCGTGCGTGGTGGGGCTCGTCGAGGGCGGCGTGTGCAACGAAGACAACCTGCACGTGCTGCGGGAGTTTCGCGCGCAGTGCCAGGTGCTGGTGGCCGTCGGCGCCTGCGCCATCAACGGTGGCCTGCCCGCGCAGCGCAACCACTTCGAGGTCGGCGACCTGCTGCGGCGCGTGTACACCGAGGAGCCGGGCCTCACCCGCCGCGTGGTGCCCGACGACCCCGAGCTGCCGCTGCTGTTCGACAAGGTTCGCCCGCTGCACGAGCTGGTGAAGGTCGACTACTTCCTGCCCGGGTGCCCGCCGCCTGCCGAGGCTTTCTGGGCGTTTCTCTCAGACCTGCTCGACGGCAAGGAGCCGCGGCTGCCGACTGGAGCGATTCGGTATGACTGAGACGCTGCGACGCATCGCCATCGACCCGCTCTCGCGCGTGGAAGGGCACGGCAAGGTGACGCTGCTGCTCGACGACGCGGGGCACGTGCACGAGGCGCGGCTGCACATCGTCGAGTTTCGCGGCTTCGAGGCCTTCATCGTGGGGCGCCCGTACTGGGAGGTGCCCGTCATCGTGCAGCGCCTGTGTGGCATCTGCCCGGTCTCGCACAACCTGTGCGCGGCGAAGGCGCTCGACGCGGTGGTGGGTGGGGTGCCGCCCCCGTCGGCCGTGAAGCTGCGGCGCCTCATGCACGCGGGCCAGCTGCTGCAGTCGCACGCGCTCCACTTCTTCCACCTCGCCTCGCCCGACCTGCTCTTCGGCTTCGACAGCGACCTCGCCCGGCGCAACCTGATGGGCCTCGTCGAGACGCACCCCGAGCTCGCGAAGCAGGGCGTCATGCTGCGCAAGTTCGGGCAGCAGGTGCTCGAGGCCGTCTACGGCAAACGCATTCACGGCACCGGCGCCGTGCCCGGCGGGGTGAACAAGCACCTGAGCCTCGAGCACCGCGACGAGTTCTCGAAGCAGCTGCCGCAGGTGAAGCAATGGGCCCTGGGGGCGGTGGCCCTCGCGAAGGAGCTGACCGAGACGAATCTGGTTCGGCACGCGGGCTTCGGCACCGTGCCGTCGGCGATGTTGAGCCTGGTGGCGGCCGATGGTTCGCTCGACCTCTACGACGGCGGGCTGCGCGCGAAGGATGCGGAAGGCCGACTGCTCTTCGACGGCCTCGACGCGTCGTCGTACCGCCAGCTCATTCAAGAAGAGGTGCGGCCCTGGTCGTACATGAAGTTCCCCTACCTCTCGGCGCTGGGCCCCGACGCGGGTTGGTACAAGGTAGGGCCGCTCGCGCGCCTGCAGGTGTGCGACCGCCTCTCGACGCCGCTCGCCGAGGCCGCGCGCCAGGCCCTCATCGCGAGCTCGCCACGCACCATTCACGCGCCGCTCGTCTTCCACTGGGCGCGCATGATCGAGCTGCTCCACGCCGCCGAAGACATCGAGCGCCTGCTGCAAGACGACGCGCTCGTTCAGGGCGAGCTGGTCTCGACGGGCGAGCGCCAGCGTGAAGGCATCGGCGTCATCGAGGCGCCGCGCGGCACGCTCATTCATCACTACGAAGTCGGTGACGACGACCTCGTCACCCGCTGCAACCTCATCGTCTCGACGACCAACAACAACCAGGCGATGAACGAGGCGATTCGTTCGGTGGCGCGGCAGTACCTCGACGGGCACCGCGTGACCGAGGGGCTGCTGAACCACCTCGAGGTCGCCGTGCGCGCGTTCGACCCGTGCCTGTCATGCGCCACGCACGCGATGGGGCAGATGCCGATGGAAGTCACGGTGGTGGACTCTGCTGGAGCCGTCCTCTCGAGGGCGGAGCGGGGGGCGTCGTGAAAGCCAGAATGTTGATCTTCGGTTGGGGAAACCCGTCGCGCGGCGACGATGGGCTGGGCCCTGCGTTCGTCGGTGAGGCGCTGCGGCGGGCGGGCGTCGACGTGCTGGTCGACTACCAATTGCAGCCTGAACACGCGCTCGACCTCGTGGGCCGCGACGAGGTGTTGTTCGTCGACGCCAGCACCGCGGGCGAAGAGCCGTTCGAGGTCTTCGAGCTGACGCCGGGGCCGAAGGTGACGGTGTCGACGCACCACCTGTCTCCCGGTGGGCTGTTGGCCGTGTACGAGCGCGTGACGGGCAAGGCGGCGCCGCACGCGCGGGTGCTCGCGATTCGGGGCTGGGCCTTCGGCATCGGCGAGAGCTTGAGCGACCGGGCGAGGTCGAACCTCGAGGCCGCGCTCGAGTGGTGGCTGCACCAGCAGGAGCCGGCGGCTGCGCACTGACGGTCGCGTCGGCCGAGTCGATGGAGTAGGGGCGCGCGCATGAGTGACGCTGTGGTGGTGCTTCGGGTGAAGGCGGGAGCTGCGGTTCCCGAGTGGCTGTGGGACCTGCAGGGCGTCGAGCGGCTCCGTGATGGGGCGTTCCTGGTGCCGGCGGGTACGTTTCGCGCCGACGACGTGAGCGGCGCCGAGGTGCGCAAGGCGGTGCCGCACGACCTCTCGTTTCACGACGACGCGCGTGGCGTGAGGTGGATGAAGCTGACCGCGATTCCACCGCGAAAGGTCATCGAGTGCGAGCTGCCTGGGCACGGGCGATTCAAGGCGTACGCGCTCGACTATGAGCCGTGCGTGAGCGCTCCGGGTGCGTGGGTGCCGGCGAAGGTGCCCACCGTGGTGGTGCCGCGCAAGAAGGTGGCCGACGCCGACGAGCCGCAGCACCGCAACGTGGTGGTGGTGAAGAAGGCGCCGAAGACGTTGCCGAAAGAGCTCATCGTGCTGTCGCGCCTGCCTGACGGAACGGCGCTCGCGGTCGGCCCGCGCAACCGGGGCTGGGTCGACTGGCTCAAGAAGAACGTGCCGCTCGAGCACCTGCGGCTGCTGCGCGGCCCTGTGCCCGACTCGTTCATCAAGGAGATGGAGAGCTTCGAGATGCTCGACGCCGCCTGCCGCATTCAGGGCCAGCCGTTGCTGGTGATGAAGTCGGAGTAGTCGTCAGCCTCGCCGCGCGAACGGCGCCGTCAGCAGGAACGAGAGCGCGAGCAGCAGCACGATGGCGGCGCCCGAAGGCGCGTTCACCGAAGCCGAGACGAAGACGCCGCCCACGCCGCTGAGGAGCGCGATGACGACGCTCGCCCAGGTGAGCCCCGCGAGGCTGCGCGCGACGTTGCGACCGGCGGCGGCGGGCACCAGCAGCATCGCTTCGACCATCAACGCGCCGAGCACCTTCACCGAGGCGACGATGACGAGGGTGAGCACCACCACCAGCCCGTACTCGAGCGTCGCCGAGGGCAGCCGCTGCGCCGCCGAGAGCCGCGCGTCGGTGCCGTCGAGCAGCAGCGCGTTGTGGAAGCGGGTCAACACGAACACGACGAGCAGCAATGCGGCGCCCAGCACGAACAGGTCGGTGCGCGTGACGGTCAACACCGAGCCGAACATCACCGCTTCGAGCTGGTGCACGTTGAAGCGCTTCGTCACCACGGTGAGCAGCAACACGCCGAGGCCGAGCGTGAAGGCGAGCAGCACGCCGACGAGCGTGTCGGCAGGGAGCGCCGAGCGTCTTCGCACGAAGACGAGCCCGACCCCGCAGAGCAACGAGAAGCCGAGCACGCTCGCCCATGGCGCCTCGACGGGCTCTCCCAGCAGAACGCCGAGCGACACGCCCGTCAGCACGGCCTGGCCGAGAGCAGCGGAGAAGAAGGCGAGCCGTCGCGTGAGCACGACTGGCGAGAGCAGGCCCAGCATCGGCGCAGCGAGGGCGACGGCGATGAGCGCGCGTTGCACGAACTCGAGCGAGAGCGTGTTCACGCGGCGCCTCCGAGCCGGGTGGTGTGCGTGGCGACCGTGATGGCCTGCGCGTCGTGCGAGATGAGCAGCGTCGCGACGCCGTCACGTCTCGCCTGCTCGAGCGCGGTGACGAGGTGCTGCTTCGAGGCGTCGTCGAGGCCCGCTTCGGGTTCGTCGAGCAGCAGCAGCTGCGGCTTCGTCGAGAGCGCGTCGGCCAGCAACACCCGGCGCAGCTCGCCGCCCGAGAGCTCCGAGACCCGCCGGCTCACCAGCGCCTCGCAGCCCGTGCGGGACAACGCGCCGACCACCTCGGCCTTCGTCGCCGCGCCGATTCCCAGGAACGAAGGCCGGGTCGTGCGTGCGGCGGCGAGCAGCTCGAGCACCGTCACCGGCGTCAGCGTCGGCATCGAGAAGCGCTGCGGCACCACCGCGAGGCGAACGCCGGGCGCGAGCTGCAGCGTGCCTTCGAAGGCCACCAGGCCGAGCACACAGTCGAGAAACGTCGACTTGCCCGAGCCGTTCGGGCCCACGAGCGCGTGCACCTGTCCTGGCGAGAGCGTGAGCGAGACTGCGGCCAGCCGGCCCGGAACCCGAACGTCTTTCGCCGAGAGCACGTTCATCGAACGAGCTCCCGCACGATGGCGTCGAGGTTCTGCTGCATGTCGTGCTCGAAGCGCTCGGGGGTGAAGGCGCCGGTCGCGATGTGGCTCACCACGACGACGCGCGCGCCCGCGTCTTCGAGCACCTTCGCCATCGAGGGCGGAAACGACTCTTCCGAGAAGACGACGGTGGCCTGCTTCGACTGCAGCAGCCGCACCACGTCACCGAGCTCGGACGCCGAGGGGAGCAGCCCGTGTGACGGCTCCACCACCGCGGCCAGCTCGAGCCCGAGCTCTTGCAGCAGGTACGAGTAGCCGTCGTGCACCGTCACCACGCGGCGCGACTTCACGGTCGAGAGCGCCGTCACCGCCCGCGCGCGCATGGCTCGCAGCGTCTTCGCGTACGCCGCCGCATTTCGCTCGAGCTGGGCGCGCCACTCGGGCTTCACCTCGGCGAGGGCGCGGGCGAGCGCGTACGACTGCAGCATCGCGTTCCCGAGCGAGAGGAACGTGTGCGAGTTCGGAGCGCCTTCGCTCGACACGAGCCGCGGCGTCGCGTCGTTGAGCCGAACGCGCACGAGCTTCGGGTTGTCGGCCGCGCGCACCATCTCGTCGAGGAAGGCGTCGTGACCGAGCCCGTTCTCGACCAGCACGTCGAGCGTGGTGAGCGTCGCCACGTCTCGAGGCCGCGGCTGGTAGCTGCCGATGTCGACGTCGCCCGGCACCACCGGAACGACCTCGACCGGCAGGCCCTGCGTCACCCTCGACGTCCACGAGTAGTAGGGGTGCAACGTCACGCCCACGCGCAGGGGAGACGACGCCAGCAGCGCGAGGCAGACGAGCGAGGTCACGGCGCAGCGCTCACCGTGCCGGGCGGTGGCTTTCCGACACACGACGGCAACTGCTCGAGCGCGGCGGCGTCGTGCGCGGGAATGACGAGCAGGTCTCTTCGCTCCTTCGCGAGCACGTGCAGCAGGCCCAGCCCATCGCCCGTCTTCTCTTCGTCGGCGTCGAGCCGCACGAGCGGGTTCTTGTGCACCGGCGCCTCGACGCCGCGCATCGTCCACGAGGTGTCGCCCGAGAACAGCGCCGTGCGCCCATCGGTGAGCTTCACGAGGAAGGCAGTGCTGCCGGGCGTGTGACCGGGAATGGGCACGGCCACGATGGCGCCGTCTCCGAACACGTCGAACGACGAGGGGAACCCGTCACGCGCGGGGCCCTTGAAGTCGAACGTCCACAGGCGCTCTTTCGCGCGGGCGAGGTGGTGCGGCATCACGCCTTCGTCGAGGAAGCGGGTCAACGTACGTGCCCACTCGAGCTCGGGCTTCGCGATGAGCACCCGGGCATTCGGAATGTCACCGAGCGCGCCGACGTGGTCCCAGTGCACGTGCGTCGCGAGGGCGAGCGTCACGTCGTTCGGGTCGAGGCCCGCGTCGCCCATGAGCTCGACCATCGGGTGCTTCGTGCGCGCCGGCCCCATGGCGAGCGCGAACAGCTTGGGGCCCTTCGCGAGATCCTCCGCGACCTTCTTGCCGAACGCGGGGTCGATGACGACGAGGCCGACCGGGTGCTTCACCACGATGGAGGCGATGCCGTAGTGCCACGGCTCGAAGCTGAACTCGGCGACGCCTTCGACTCGCGACCGAACGGTGCGCTCCTGCATCAGCACGCAGACCTCGACGCCGCGACCGCTCGTCTTCGACGCCTTCACGAGGCTCGGGTCGGGCAGCCGAATCGGAGGCCCAGCGCACGCGGACAACAGGAGGAGGAATGCGACCGTTCGCAGCATCGACGCGCCTTATGCCGCAATCACCGGCAGGCCGCCGCCTTCTTCCCGGCCTCGAGCAGCGGCCGACTGCAGTGCAGCTCGAGCAGCGCGTAGACGACCAGCTCGTCTTCGTCGCCGATGAGCACCGCGCCGTAGCTCTTGGCAGCCTGCGTCGTCAGCGTGTCGGCCAGCGCGTCTCGCGCGCTCGTGTCACCCAGCATGGCCCGGAAGACGCGCGCCGTGCGCTCGTCGGCCCTGGGCACCTTCGCGAGCCGGGGCGCGAGCTCGGGGAGCAGCGCTTGCGAGTTGATGAGCCCGCTCGCGACCGACGCCCGCGCGCCCCAGTCCCTGCTCTGAAAGCCGAGGTCGAGCAGCAGGTTGGCCTCCTTCGCCGTGAGCTGAAACCTCGCGTTGCCGACCTGCCGCAGCACCTGCTCGGAGCGAACTCGCTTCTCGAGCGCCGCGAAGAGCTTTTCGCGCTCGGCGCTCGACGTCAGCTCCATCACCAGGTCGCCCTCGGGCTGCGTGAGCGCGTCGAGCCACTCGTCGGTCGAGACGGGCTCGTACAGCACCAGTCGTGCGACCACCGAGCCGCCCTTCGTGCACTTCGCGACGCCCGCCTTCACGCCGGCGGTGCGCAGCGCGGCCTTCTCGGGCTCGAGGCCGTGAGGCTCGAGCGCCCGTGCGTCGAGCGCGCGCTTCACCGTGCACAGCTGCTGAGCAAGCGCAGCGGCCGCCGCGCCGATGGCCGCGTCAGACGCGAGCTCGCATTCGAGGGTCGCCTTCGCCGTGAGCCCGCCAGGGTGCTTCAAGGCCGCGTCGATGAACGCTGCCGATCGCTCCGGGTGGTCGTCGTGGAGGCAGGTGTGAGCGACGACCGTCGCGCGGCTCTCGTCTGGCTCGTCGGCGGCCGTGAGCCGCTCCAGCACGAACGCATCGCCTTCTCCGCTGAGGTTCTGCGCCGCTTCGCCGAGCAGGGCGCCCCGCTGTTTTCCCTCCTTCTTCGCGAGCTTCTCGCGGTACTGCGCGACGAGGTCGACCTGCGACTGAATCGTGGTGGGAACGCGCGTCTCTCCGCCGTCGGGGCCCGTGGTCACCTTCGCGGCCTCGACGATGGCCCGCTGGCCGAGCTCGGGCAGGTCGAGCTGCACCAGCTCTCGCCAGCCAGTCTCGGTCTTCGCGCGCGCCGAGAGCAGGTCTCCCGAGGTCGAGTACAGCCCGTGAAAGGTCTCGACGCCGCCCTCGGTGACGGACACCTCGTCGAACTTGTCGGGGAACACGGCCGAGTAGAGGAGGAAGGGCAGGATGATGACGCAGGCCGCGGAGTGGCCACACCCGCCGCCGCCGCTGGTCGGCCTGGTGTTGCGCTCGACCGTCACCACCACCTCGGGAGGCTTCGCGCGCTTCTTCACCTCGCCGAGGGTGGCGGGCACGTCGACGTACGACTTCTGCTCGGGAGCGCAGCGAAAGCAGCACGCGCTCAGCACGAACGTCATGGCCGACACGGCCAGCAGCCTCGGTGTCATCGACCCCTCCCCGCGGGTGAGGCGCGAACGTAGCCCGTCGTGGTTGGTCGTCACCGTGCTTCGTGCGAGCGTGCGCGCGTGCTTCGCCTCGTGCCCGACTTCGCGTTCGTTGCAGGTTCGCTCGTCGAACAGCCCGTCATCGGCGTCGATGACGCAGGTCGAATCTGTGCGCCGGTCGAGAGCGCTCCGCTTCGCCGGCTCGAGGGCAGGTTGCTGTTGCCCGGGTTCGTGAACGGTCACAGCCACGCCTTTCAGCGCGTGCTGCGTGGGCGCACCGAGCTGCGCGGTGAAGGCAACGAGTCCGACGACTTCTGGTCGTGGCGTGAGCGCATGTACCAGGCCGCGACGGCGCTCTCGCCCGAGCAGCTCTACGCAGTGTCGCGCCAGACGTTCCTCGAGATGGCGCTCGCCGGTGTGACGACGGTGGGCGAGTTCCACTACGTGCAGCACCAGGCCGATGGCACGCCGTACGACGACGTGTCGTTGCTCGCGAAGACGGTGATTCAGGCGGCGCGTGACGTCGGCTTGCGCATCGTGCTGCTGCGGGTGGGCTACGCGCGCGCGGGGCATCAGGTGGCGTCGAACCCGAGGCAGCGGCGGTTCATCGACCCCGACGTCGACACCTTCCTCTCTCGAGTGGAGGCGCTGCGGAAGAGCGTGAACGACCCGCTCGTCTCGGTCGGACTCGCGCCGCACTCGGTTCGCGCGGTGCCGAAGGCGTGGTTGGAGCGAATCGTCGAAGCGCGGCTGCCGGGGCCGCTGCACATGCACGTGGCGGAGCAACCGGCCGAGCTGCGCGCATGTCTCGCCGAGACGGGAAGGCGGCCCATCGAGCTGCTCTCCGAGGTCGGCGTGCTGGGCCCGAACTTCACCGGCGTGCACGCGATTCACCTCGAAGCGAACGAGGTGGCGTTGCTGGGCCAGTCGCGGTCGATGGTCTGCGCGTGCCCGACGACGGAGCGCAACCTGGGTGACGGCATCGTGCGGGCCGACGAGTTGATGAAGGTTGGCGTCGACGTCTCGCTCGGCAGTGACAGCCAGGCGCACGTCGACCTGCTCGACGAAGCGAAGCAGCTCGAAGGCCATCTGCGGTTGTTGCGGCTCTCACGCGCGGTGTTGTTCCCGAAGCAGGTCGAAGGCGCGCGCGAGTCCGAGCTGGGGCGCGTGCTGCTCCGGTCGCTCACGGTGGCAGGCGCGCGCTCACTCGGCGTCGACACGGGGGCGCTCACGGTGGGCCAGCCGGCGGACTTCGTGACGCTCGACGTGAATCACCACACGATGGTCGGAGCGCCGAGAGAGGCGCTGCTGACCGCCGCCGTGCTGGGCGCCTCGAGCGCTGCGATTCGTGACGTCGCCGTGCAGGGGCGCTTCATCGTCGAGGGCGGAAGGCACGCCCTCTCGGAGCAGAGCGCCGCGGCGTACGCGAAGGTCGTCGACACGCTCCGCTGACCTGCGCTCGTTCGGTGAAGGCCACCAGCTCGGGTCAGGCCCGCCCGAGTTCGTCTGGCCCCGACTCGCCGTACAGCGCGACGCGGTCGACGTGACGTCGCTCACCGGAGGTCAGCTCGACTGCCCACGCCTGGCGGTTGCTTCGCGTGCTCGACCGCGTGAGCAGTTTCGACCGCGCGAGAGTCTTTGGCGCGAGCCATCAACACGGCCTCGACGAGCACGGTGAGGCGTGGGTCGCTGGCCCCGGCTGGCACTTCTTGAAGTGACCGTCGGGCACCCGTCTTCCCCAACGCTTCGTGCTCGACGGCCGATGGCGTGATGCCGCCGACCGATGCGGCGAGCTCGAGCGAAGGCGTGAGGGCTGCGTCAGGCTGCCAGAGCAGGGTCTTCGTGATGCCCACCGTCGAAGGCCCCAGCGCGTTCTTCGGCGCGCGCTGAACTGCCGCTTCGTAGGCGGTGAGCGCCTCGGCGGCACGGCCCAGCGCCGTCAGCCGGTCGCCCTCGCGAATGGCGCGGGCGTGCTGCTGCCCGCCCTGCATGAGCCGCCAGAAGACGAGGAACGAGACGAAGGCAAGAACGACCGGACCCGACTGC
>JAEUJR010000043.1 GCA_016793585.1 Archangium sp. | reverse complement strand
GAACCGCGTGACCGTGTGGCCGCCCCCGAAGGTGAAGGCCCGCCGACAGATCGACTACGACGACCAGCTCGGGGCAGGCGTGCCGACGGGCTACGTGTGGCTCGCGTTCGATCACCTGAACTACGGCGTGTCGTGCAAGACGTGCAACAGCGAGCTCAAGGGCGACCGTTTTCCCATTCTGGGCAAGCGAGGGAAGAAGGGCCAACGCAACGCCGCGCTCGATCCCGTCGAGAAGCCCTGCCTCGTGCTGCCCATCGGCGCGACCGGCGCCGACCCGGAAGCGCTGCTGGGCTGGAACGGCCCGCTCGTGTTCCCGAAGAAGGGCCTCTCGGCCGAAGACACCCTGCGCGCGAAGGTGCTGATCGACTTCTTCGAGCTCGACACGCGACGCGACCTGCTCGAGGGGCGGTGCAGCGGCATCGTGATGCTGCTCCCGCAGCTGAAGCTGAAGACGGCCGCGGCGAAGCAGTTCGTGCAGGCGCTTGTCCACGACCACGCGAACTACGCCGGTTGCCTGAGGGCCTTCGTCGACCTCTACCGGAAGGACAAACGAGGGGCGGCCGGCTGGGCCGACGAGTGCGCGCAGTACCTCGCGACGCGCGGCACGTCGGGGCTCACTGCACCCGGAGCGTGAAAGCCCCCGAGCCGAAAGGTGCGCCTTCGGTCGCGCTGTCGACGACGAAGAACACGGTCTGCCCGGCCGAGGCCGTGAACGCGATCGCCTCCGCCGCCCCCGGCCCTGCCGTGTCACTCGAGCGCAGGCACTGGGCCGCCGTACACCCACCGAGCTGGAGGAGCGCGGGATCGAACTGGCCCTGCGGCGTCACCGTGGCCGTGAACGCTCCGCTCGACGGCGCCGTGAACGCGTAGACCGCGTCGCGGCCGTCCATGAACGAGGTGCCGCACGCGGCCGCGTAGCGGGGGTTGGAGCCGATGGAGTAGTCGTTGCGCGCGCCGACGGTGCTGCCCGTCACGCCGGTCGCGCCAGGTGAGATGGCCTGCGGTGCCGTGCAGGTGTCGTTCGCGGGGGGCAACGTGGGCGGCAGCTGGCGCACCACCAGCGTGAAGACGCCAGTCTCGTAGGAGTTCGAGTCGACGAAGAGCGGGTACGTGCCCGCGGCCTGGTTCGGCAGGTAGACGAGCGCGCTGCCCGGGCCGTTCGAGGCGCCACAGGCCAGCTCATTGCCCGCGAAGCCCAGCGTGCACTGCCCCGGCCCACGCACGTAGGTGACGGGCGCGAAGGCGCTGCCGCTGCCGCTCGTCACGCGCACCTCGACGTCTTTCGCCGACGTGAGGGTGTACGAATAGACGAGGTCGCGGCCCCAGCGGCGCGGAATGAAGTCGGCGCCACACGCCGGCGCGTTGTCGCTGCTGGTGTTCGAGTTGCTGGCGCCGAACGTCGTGCCCACCACCGTCGCGACGTCGTTCGAGAAGGCGAGCGGCTGCAGCCCCGCGCATTCGTCATTCGAGGGGCTGGGCGTGGGGGCGCCCTTCGTCACCTCGAGCGTGAAGTTGCCCGAGCTGCCCCCAGCGCCGTCGACGAAGAGCCAATAGGTGCCAGGCAGCAGGTTCGTCAGCACGGTGTGCGCCGGGCCGACGCGCTCGAGACACACCAGCTCGTCGCCAAGCAGCTGCGAGTTGCACGAGCCGCGGCGGACGTAGAGCACCGGGCGCAGCAGCGACCCGGCCGTGGGCGTCACGTCGATGGTGACGTCCTGCGGCGCAGCGAGCGTGAAGGCGTAGACGACGTCACGGCCGTTCTGCCGCGCCGTCGACGAGCAGGTGGGTGAGAGATCGAAGGCGAAGTTGTCGTTGGCCGCCTGAAGCGTCGAGCTGCTCACCGTCGCGACGTTGCCGGTGAAGACGAGCGGCTGCGGCGTGGCGCAGGTGTCGTTCGTCGGAGGCGGCGTCGGCGCAGCGGTCACCACCTCGAGCTGGAACGGCCCGTTCGTCTGCGCAGCGGAGTCGACCCACACCACGTACGTGCCGGCGCTCTGGTTCACGAGCGTCGTGCGGGCCTGCATCGACGCGTTCGGGCTCACGCACGACAGCTCGGCGTTCGTCGCCGGGTTCGTGCACGCGTTCCGAATCGAGAGCACGGGCCAGAAGGTCGGCGAGAGCCCCGTCGGTGTGACGCTGATCGTGACGTCTCGCGCCTGCGTGAGCGTGTACGAGAACACGACGTCTTGACCGCTCGTTCGCGCCGAGGCCGAACACGAGGGCGACGCGTCGGTGGGTGCGTTGTCGTTCACGGCGTACGTCGTGTCTCCGGTCGCGGTGGCGACGTTGCCGGCGAAGGTGAGCGGCTGCACCGCCGCGCACGTGTCGTTGGGCACGATCGGCGTCTTCGTCACCTCGAGCTGGAAGCTGCCCGTCGAGCCGTTCGCCGAGTCGACGATGACGGCGTACTGGCCGGCGGGGTGGTTCGGAAGCGAGACGGTGCGGGTCTCTTGCGCGGCCGTGGCCGTCGAGCAGCCGAGCTCGTTCATGGCGCTCGCGCAGGCGGGCCGCACCGAGACGACAGGAACGAGCGACGAGCCCCCGAGCGGGCGAACGGTGATCGACACGTTCGAGCCACCGTCGACGTCGTACGTGTAGACGAGATCAGGCCCCGTCGCGGCGGCGGTGGGGCTGCAGCTGGGCCCCAGGCCGTCGTTCGAGCCCAGCACCGTCGAGCCCACCGTCACGGCGCGCGTCCCGAAGAACTGGAGCGGCTCGGCGCCTGCGCAGGTGTCGTTCGCAGCCATCGTCGGCTGGGGCACCGCCGTCACGCCGAGCTCGACCCGGCCCGTGCTTCCGGGCGGAGACTCGAGGATCACGAAGTATGAGCCTGCCGCCACGTTGCTCAGCGCCAGCGACGCCGCCGAGCCACCATCACGCACGGCGTCACAGGCGAGCTCGCTGCCCGCGCAACACGGGGCGGCGCGCAGGGAAACGGCAGGCGCGGCGGTTCCGGGGCCGACGAGCCTCGCCGTGATCGTCACGTCTCTCGGCGCGGGCAGCTCGAGCGCGTAGACGAGGTCGGGGCCGGTGCTGCACGAGGTGGTCACGTCGTCGAGCGCGGTCGAGAGGTCGACCGTCACGAAGGCCGACCCGCCGCCGTCGGCGATCGACAGCACCTGTGGCGCCGCGCAGGAATCGGGCAGGGTCGAGCAGTCGCCGAAGCGCAGATCACACAGCCGGCCCGCCCCGCACTCCGAGAGCGTGAGGCAGTCGTCGCAGACCTGGCTCCGACAGGTGGGCCGCGGGTTCGAGCAGTCGACGTTCGAGAGACACTCGGCGCACTCGTTGCGAACGACGTCGCACTTCGGAATCGCGCTCGGGCAGTGCGAGTCCTCCAGACACTCGACGCAGCGGCCTCGCGCCACGTCGCAACGATTCCGCACGCCGACGCAGTCGAAGTTGTCGAGACACTCGGGCGCCCCCGCGTCGAGCCCGGCATCGCGACCAACCCCCCCGTCCACGCCCGCGTCGACGCCCGCGTCACGAACGCCCGCGTCGGCAGTTCCGGCGTCGACCCCTGCGTCGATGGCGCCTGCGTCGCGCCCTGCATCGACCGTCAGCCCGGCATCGATGCCCGCATCGTTCGTCTGGGCACGGCACGCCCCCGTCTCGGGGTCGCAGCGGTCGGTGCCGGGGCAACGCACGCCCTCGCACTTCCCGACTGGCGGGTTGGTCGTCCCTCCGCACCCGAGCAGCAAGACGATCGGGACCCAGAGACGTACGCGCATCGCGTCAGTGTAGCCCGCCCCGTCGGTGCTTCTCGAACACAGTTGTTCCCACCCCTGTCACTCCTCTCCGCCAGGCCAGGGCACCGCGATCGCTTCGAGCTTCACGGTCGCGTGCGACGCCTCGTTCACCCACCCACGGAAGACGGGCGGCACGAAGCCGTCGATCGCCTGCTGCAGCCGCTCGACGAGCTCGTCTCGGGCAGCGTGCACGTCGACGACGTAGGTCTGCGAGACGATGAGCCCGAGGTGAGTGGGGGCTGCGTGCGTGAAGATGACGCCGTCATCGCCGCTCGTGAGCAGCCACAGGTCCCACGTGGGAGCGCCCCGGCTGTCTTCGATCACGAGCTGATACCAGCCGATGCCTTCACGATCGCTCCAGGCGAGAAGGCTCGCGAAGTCGCGGGCTCCGAGCAGGCAGCGGCCCGCGCACAAGAGCTGGGCACGCGCGATCGGTGGCAGTGCGTTTGCCTCGTGCCGAGAGTTCACCCGTCGTTTCAGCGCTGGCCGCATGCCACTTCACATGCGGGCTGGCTGAGTGGTGGATCACCAAAAGCGCGTCTGGCCATGCGACGATCGCCCACGTGGCGAAGAAGCGCGCAGTTGCGACGACCCGGCCTCGCGAAGAGTACCAACCGTACGCCCCCGCTTCGTTCACGGGAGCGCTCGAGTCCCCGTGGCGCGCGGTGCTCGCCCACCCGGCCGATCTCGACGCCCGGGCCGTGCTGGCCGACGCCTTGCTTGATGCGGGCGACCTGCGCGGTGAGTACCTGCAGCTCGCTCTCTCGAAGCAACCGACGCCGGCAGAGATCGACCGTCGCGACGAGCTGTTCGGTCGTCTCAGCCCCGAGTGGCGCCGGCACCTGAAGCCCGACGACATCACGCTCGCCCGCAACCTCAGAGGCATCGGCTTCGCGAACGGGCTGCCCGAGATTGCGCACGTTCAACTGAGGACACCTGCCGTGCTCGACTGGCTCTTCGAGCGCGCCCCGATTCGAGAGCTCGAGGCTCAGGACTCCGAGGCTGACCCGCGCTGGGTCGAGTGGCTGCCGCGCCACCCGATCGTGAAGCACCTGCGCAGGCTCTCGGCTGGCGGAGAACGGCCCGCGCTGACCGAGCCGCTCCTCGCCACGGGCGCCTTCGCGTCGGTCGAGACGCTCGAGGTCGTGGCGCCGCTGACGGCATCGTTCGCGAAGACCCTCGCCGAGAAGGCGCCTGCCCTGCGCGCCTTGACGGTGCGTCACCTCGGCGACGAGGTCGAGCCTGCGGCAGTTCGAACGCTCGCGAGCCTTCCGCTCCACGCCCTGCGGCTCGAAGGCGTGTCGTTGGCCGACTCGGCGACGAAGGCGCTCGCCGGGTTCGTTCTGCTCGAACGGCTCGAGCTTCGCTCCGCGACCATCGAGTGGAGCGCGCTGTCGGCGCTGCCACGGCTTCGTGCGCTCCATCTCGAGGCCTCGGCGCCCGCGCTCGGGGCGCTCGCGGCGTTTCTCGGTCGCTCGGCGCTGCTCACCGAGCTCACGCTCGACAACGTGGGGCTGAGGGCAGACACCGTGGCCCCGGTGCTCGCGAGCTCGGCGGCCGTCGAGTCGCTCTCTTTGAACTCGAACATGCTGGGCGACACAGGGCTGGCGGCCCTGGCGAGGCTCGCTCTCCCCCGACTGCGTGAGGTGTCGATCTCGCAGGTGCGCGCGTCTCCGGCCGGGTTTGCGTCGCTGGCGCTGGCCGAGTGGCCTCTGGAACGTGCAGACTTCGGGCTCAACGCGCTCGATGAAGCGGGTGCGACGAGCCTCGCGACCGGGCCACTGTGTCGACGTCTGAAAGAGCTCGAGCTGCTGATGACCAACGTCGGCTCGAAAGGCGCCAGAGCGCTCTCGGCGGCGCCGTGGTTCGCAGGGCTCGAGTCGTTGTCGCTCTTCTCGAACCGCATCGGGAACACCGGCCTGCGGGCGCTGCTCGAGCACATGCCAAACGCCCAGACGCTGTTCCTCGGCCGCGAGAACCCCTTCAAAGAGGAGGGCCTGCTGGTCGCGACGCGCGGCGTGCTCCCGAAGCTGCGGCACCTGCGGGTCGACGAAGTGAAGGCGACGACCATCGAGGCCTTCGTCGCCAGCGGCCACGCTGACGGACTTCACACGTTCGGCTTCGGCAACAGTGAGCTCACCGAAGCCGCCGCACGAGCGCTCGTCACCCTGCCCCGGGTGCACACCGGTGGCGCGCCCTGGTCGCGGATCGAACCTGTGGCGCTCGAGCTGCTGCAGGCACGTTGGCCGAACTTCGCGACGTGACCGAAGCGACGACGTTTCGCCACGTGACAGACGACGCCCTCGACGGTACCCACGACGTGTGGAGCGCAACGGACGGTTCATCGGCGGCGCGATGGTCGCCATCTCGGGCATCTCGTTCGGCACGCTCTCGGTGTTCAACCGGCAGCTCGCGGCCGCTGGCTTGTCCGTCTCGCAGATGCTGATGCTGCGCTTCCTCGGCGGCGCGCTGGTCTTGTGGGCTCTCGCGATCGCGCGGCGCGAAGTGACGAAGCTGCCGTTGCTCAAGCTGGCCGGTTTCTCGGCGCTGGGTCTGCTCTACGTCGCCGAGGCGTGGCTGTACTTCGAGTCGTCACAGCGAATTCCCATCGCGCTCACGGCGCTGCTGCTCTACCTGTTCCCCGCCTTCGTCGTCGTCGTGTCGTGGCTCGCCTTCAAGGAGCCTCTGGGCCGGGCCGGCGTCATCGCGCTCGTGCTGGCCACGGGCGGCATCGCGCTGGCGGTGGGAACCCCGTCGGGCTCGCTCGATCTGCTCGGGGTCGCCCTCGGCGCTTCGACCGCGCTCGTCTACACGGTCTATGTGCTGCTCGGCGCGAAGGTGCAGCCCGGTGTGGCCCCGACCTTCGGCAGCGCGATTCTGATGAGCATCGCGGCGCTGGGCTTCGGCCTCGGAGCGCTCATTCAGGGGCGCCTCGACTTCTCCGCTGCCGCCGGCGCCTGGCCCTCGGTCGCCGGCCTGGTGGTGATCGGCACCGTCATTCCCATTCCGCTCCTGCTCTTCGGCATGACGCGCATCGGCGCCAGTCGCGCCTCGATCATCAGCACGCTCGAGCCCATCAGCGCAGCGCTGTGCGGCCTGTTCTTTCTGCAGGAGACGATGACGGCCCTGCAGTGGGTCGGCGCCGCCTCGGTGATTGGAGCGGTGCTCCTCGTCGCCCGCCGGTGACGCACCGTGTCTGTCGATTCCCTTCACACCTCAACGGTTCGAAGGGTTTCGCCCGTGTGACGAATTCGTGGCTCCAGCGGGTGGGTGCATGCGTGGCGGTGACGCTCGCGATGCCCTCGTTCGCTGACCCACCTGCCAAGAAGCTCGACGTCTCGGCCCGTCGGGGCACCGTCATCGCCCAGCCGATGCTCAGCCCAGACGCCTGGGAGACCGATCTGCAGGCCTGCGTGCTCGAGTTCAAGGCGCGGCCGAAGTGCATGACCGAGCAGCTGCTCCGCGTGCAGCCGCGGCTGGTGCCCACCTTCGAAGGCGAGGCCGAACGCGTCACCACCGAGCTCACCCGGTGGCTGGGCAAAGACGATCTCGCAACGCTCTACCGCGTGAAGGAGCAGACGCTGGGCGAGTGGATGACGATTCGCCACTTCATCCTCGAGGACTCGCAGGGCAACGTGCGGCTGCTGAAGATCAGCTTCCGCCGGGTGCTCGGTGAGTGGTGGCTTCAGGGCTTCAAGCTGGTCGACCGTGAAGACATCGAGAAGGAACTCGGCATCGATTAGTGGCTGAGCACCCACTTCGCGACGTCGTCCACCACCTCGGCAGCCACGTGGTTCGGGCGCTCGTACTCGGCTGGTGTGGACTTACCCGTGCCCGGCATGAAGTGGTGATTGAGGGCGGGGTAGCTCCGCATGGTGACATTCGGCCGCTGGCCCAGCGCCTTCGTCCACGCGGTGAAGTCGGTCATCGTCACCTGGGAGTCGCGCTCGCCCTGAAGCACGAGCATCGACACCGTGAGCTTCGCGGCGATGGCGACGTCGTCGTTCGCGCGCAGATCGAGCCAATACGCGCCGGGAACGCCGTCGACGACGTCGGTCGCCTTGAAGTCCGGGGCCTCGAGGCGCTTCGCGTTCTCTTCCGCCATGCGAATCGCCGCGGCGCTGGCCTCGCTCGGGGGCCCCAGACTCGCGAGGTATTTCCGCTGCTCGACGATCAGCTGCCACAGCTTTCGCGCAGGCGCGGCGAGCATGACGATGCCGTGCACGCGTGAGTCAGCCGCGGCGATGCGTGGCGCGAGCCCCGCGCCCAGGCTGTGCCCGGCGACGACGATTCGTTTCGGGTCGATCTCCTTCACCGTGGTGAGCGCGTTCACCGCTGAGAGCGCGTCGTCGATCGTCTCCTCCTTCACCGTCGGCAGATCGGCGTTGGACAGCTTCCCGCGGTACTCGAAGGTGCGCTTCGAGTAGCGGAGCACCGCGATGCCTCTCGTCGCGAGGCTCCAGGCGAGATCGCGGAAGAGCTTGTTCGGCCCGATGCTCTCGTCGGCGTCATTCGGCCCAGAGCCGTGCACCAGCACCACCGCAGGGAACGGGCCCTTCCCCTTCGGCAGGGTGAGGGTGCCGGGCAGCTTGAACGGCGCCGCCCCGACCTCGAGTGAACGCTCCTCGAAGCGGGAGCGATCGGCGGTCGCTGGTGGGTTCCACGCGGGTTTGAAGAACAGCCCACCAACCTGCAGGTTGCCGTCGAGCACGATGCGTACGGTGAGGCGCTCCTTCTCGAAGGCGCAGGTGAGGTCGACCGCGGTGTACGGCGGCTGCGAGCCGTCCTGCCGCACCTCTTCGACCTGCTTCAGGGCGCCCGACTTCGACACCACCTGCTGCCACGTCCGGGCGAGCGCTTCGGCTGGCAGCGCCTTCACCATCACCGGAGCAAAGTGCGTCTCGACCTGTTCCCACGCGCTCGCCTGCAACCCTTTCAAGACCTCGAGCGCCGTCACCTCGAACTCGGCGCTCGTCTTGCCCGAGCTGGGCCGCAGGCCGACGACCCGCAACCGTTCATCGAGCACGATCTTGAGGTGCAGGTTCGAGCGCTCGTAGCGGCACTCGACGAAGACGACCGTGCCTCGCGCGTCCTGCTCCTCGCGCACGGTGCCGAGCGCCTTGAAGGCCCCCAGCCCGCCCGTCAGCTGCTGCCACTGCTGGCCGAGCAGCTTCGCCGTCAGGTTGGCCGCCATCTCGGGGCCGAAGCGCGCCACCGCCGCGTCGAACCGCTCGTGAGCCAGCTCGTTCGCCAGCGCTCGCGCGGTGAAGGCGGCGTCGACCCCAGCATCGGAAGGAGCGGCGGTCAGGAGCAACCCGATGAAGGCGATCATCACCCCATCATGAACCAAAACGAAAACGGGGCCCCGGTTTCCCAGAGCCCCGCTCAGTCAGTCACCCGTTGGGGTGAA
The DNA here is from genome assembly GCA_016793585.1 of Archangium sp. The sequence continues at coordinate 3,211 of JAEUJR010000043.1, read as the reverse complement.
CCAACTCACCACCGATAGTGCGAGAAGGCCTTGTTGGCCTCGGCCATCTTGTGGGTGTCTTCCTTCTTCTTCACGGCGTTGCCGCGGTTGTTCGCCGCGTCCATGATCTCGCCGGCGAGCTTCTCCATCATGGTCTTCTCACCACGATCGGAGCCGTACTCGATGATCCAGCGCATCGCGAGGGCCACGCGGCGGTCCTGACGGACTTCGACGGGCACCTGGTAGGTGGCGCCACCGACGCGGCGGCTCTTCACCTCGAGCACGGGCTTGACGTTGTCGAGGGCGCGCTTGAAGACCTTGAGAGGCTCTTCCTTCGCACGCTCTTCGACGACGGCGAAGGCGCCGTAGGCGATGTGCTCAGCGGTGGACTTCTTGCCCTTCCGCATGAGGTCGTTGATGAACTTGGCGACCAGACGGTCCTGGAACTTCGGGTCCGGGAGGATCTTGCGCTTATTGGGTACGCGACGACGTGGCATTGAAAAGTCTCCTGATTACTGGGGCCGCTTGGCGCCGTACTTGGAGCGGCTCTGCTTGCGCCCCTGCACGCCAACCGAGTCGAGCGTGCCGCGGATGATGTGGTAGCGAACGCCGGGCAGGTCCTTCACACGGCCGCCGCGGATGAGCACCACCGAGTGCTCCTGAAGGTTGTGACCGACGCCCGGAATGTACGAGGTGACCTCGATACCGTTCGTGAGGCGAACACGCGCGACCTTGCGGAGAGCGGAGTTCGGCTTCTTGGGGGTCGTGGTGTACACGCGCGTGCAGACGCCGCGCTTTTGCGGGCTCTGCTTGAGGGCGGGGCTCTTGCTCTTGTAGCGGAGCTTCTCGCGTCCCTTGCGGATGAGCTGGCTGATCGTAGGCATGAAGACTCGGTTCCTTCAGAGGAAAGGGCGGCCCGACTACATGGCCCCGTTCTGGGTGTCAAGGCACTCAACGTGGATCAGCGAAGAAAGCGCGATCACAGGTCCATGTTCATGATGACGGCGTCTTCCTGATTGTCGGCGTAGTACCGGGGCCGCATGCCGACCGTGCGGAAGCCGAGCCGGCTGTAGAGGGTGATGGCCGGCACGTTGCCCCGGCGCACCTCGAGGGTGGCGATGGTGCACTTTCGCCCCCGGCCGATGGCGATCACCTCGTCCATGATCTTCCGCCCGTAGCCCTTTTGTCGGCTGGCAACGTGGGTGGCGACGTTCAGCACGTGCACCTCGTCGGCGACGATCCAGAAGATGGCGAAGGCGCGCAGCTCCCAGCCCCAGGGCGTCGACTCCTCGAGCAGCAGCACCGTCGACCAGTCCTGCGTCAGCTCCTTCTTCACCATCTCGAGCGACCACGGGTTGGTGAAGGCCTCTTTCTCGATCTCCATCACGCCGGGCAGATCGGCGAGCGTCATGCGACGCGTGCGCAGCTCGACGGCCAGCTGCCTCACAGCGCGCCCCCATCGGGAGCGAAGGCCATCAACAGCCGCACGTCGTTCGTCTTGCGAGCCTGGGTGAGCTCCTGCTGCACGAGCTTGTCGAACCGCTCCTTGGCGAGCAGCTGACGGACCGTGTCGATGGGCAGCGACCGCCACGCCGCCACGTCGGCCTTCGCGCGCTTCGCCTCGGCCTCGGTGACGTTGGCCTTCAACCGGAGCCGTCCCTCCAGCGCCCGCCCCGCCCGAATCGCGCGCCGCAGCACCCACCCCACGTCACCCACGTCGGCCTCCTGGGCGTCGAGGAACTGCTGCAGCCGCGCTTCTCCGCCGATGCGCGTGGTGAAGTCAGCGACCGCCTTCTCGAGCTCACCCGGCTCGAGGGGGTAGGCGTCGAACCGGTCGGCCTCGATGGTGGCGAGGCGCTGGGCGATGGCGAGCTGAAGGCCCTGGGTCAGATCCTCTCCGTCGAGGGAGGCGAACGCGGCTTCGGTGCCTCCCCGATTGATGAGCTGCACGCGAGTCTCGAACTCGAGCTGCGTGAGGGTGATCACCTTGCCGTCGACCGACGCCACCGCCCGATCGACGACCCGGCCCCGGGCTGGCGCGGGTTGGCCGAACGCAACCGCCGAGAACAGCGACAGAACGAGCCACTGGCATCGAAATCGCGGCTGGTTACTGTGGCTCGCGGGTGAGGCCATTGGTGACGGACTACTACCAGCGACTCGGGGTGTCTCGGCAAGCGTCGGCGGACGAGATCAAGAAGGCGTACCGCAAGCTCGCCCGCCAGTACCACCCTGACGTGAACCCCGGAGACAAAGCCTCCGAGGAGAAGTTCAAGCACGTGACCGAGGCCTTCGAGGTCTTGTCCGAGCCGGCCAAGCGCAAGCTGTACGACGAGTTCGGCGACGACGCGGCCAAGATGGGTTGGGACGAGAAGAAGGCTGCGCAGTACCGGGCGTACCGAAACGGCAGCTTCGGCGGGGCGCAGGGTCAGGGAGGCATGCCCGGCGGCTTCAACTTCGACTTCCAGAACGGGCCCGTCGATTTCGAGAGCATCTTCGGAGAGATGTTCGGCCAGCAGCAGAGCGGCCGGCGCGGGCGTCGGTCAGGCCCCCGGGCGGGCGGCGACCTCGTCGCGACGATGCAGATCACCCTCGAAGACGCGGTGCTGGGCGCCACGCGCACGCTCAACGTGAACGGCAAACGCCTCGAGGTGCGCATTCCAGCAGGCGTCGAGACAGGCTCCCGGGTTCGGCTCGCAGGTCAGGGAGAGCCGGGAGAACACGGCGGCCCCGCGGGCGATCTCTTCGTCGATCTCGAGGTGGCCGAACACCCGCTCGTGCGCCGCGAAGAGCGCGATCTCTTCCTCGATCTGCCCGTCACCATCAAAGAGGCGATGTACGGCGCGGAGATCAAGGTGCCCGTCTTCGGAGGTTCGGGCACGGTGACGATCAAACCGGGCACCCAGTCGGGCACGAAGCTGCGGCTGCGGGGCAAGGGTGTTCCCGGCCTGCGCGGTGAACACGCCGGCGATCTCTACCTGGTGGTGCAGGTGAAGTTGCCCGAGGGTGAGGCGCCGGGCCTCAAGCACGCGGTCGACGCGATCGAGAGCCACTACCTCGGCGCCGTGCGGTCCAACCTGAAGCTCTGAGGCTGTTCTTTCGATCGCGGGTGTGAGAGGCCGCGCGCGCCATGGGTCTGTTCGACATCTTCAAGAGCAGTACGCCGGCCGAGAAGGCCCAGAAGCTGAAGAAGAAGGTCACCGAGAAGTACGGTGAGGCGCAGGCGCGTCAGAAG
>JAEUJR010000017.1 GCA_016793585.1 Archangium sp. | reverse complement strand
CGCGACGGGTTCGGGCTGCGAAGGAGGTGTCGGCTCGACGACTGGCGCAGGTGGTGCGGGCGGCAACTCCACCGGCAAGACGCCCAGCTTCGTTCCTTCGGGGTCGAGCACGAGCGCTGCGGCGAGGCTCAACGCTGCCGTCACGCTTTCGCACTTCGGCCCGTTGACCTTCTTCGTGACAGCCCGCCCGGTGTTCGTCGTCACCAGCACCGTGCCGTCGAAGCGCTTGCCCTTCTTCGTGATTCGTACCGCCACGCTCGCGGTCGATTCGGGCTGCGCGACGATGACGATTCGGTCGGTGCGAAAGCGAAGCTCACCTTCGTAGCGTGCGCGGTCGGGGCAGCCTTCAGCCGGCGCGTCGAACGACACGAACACCGGGCGGCGCTCCGATGGCTCCGCGGCGAACAGCACGAGCGTGAGCAGCAGCGCGGCCACGGTCGAACCATAGCGGCAGCGGTCGCAAGCGGTCGAAATCAGAGTCGTAGACGACCGCGAGATCCAAACGCGTGGCTGGCGGTAACAGCGGCATGCACTCGAACGTGGGGAGGGCCCTTCTGGCCTGTCTGGTCGTCGGCTGTGGTGGCCCGGCGTCGATCCTGCCCGACGACGACCTGCTCTGGCTCGCACGGTCTCTCACCAACCACGAGCCAGTGCGTGTTCCGTGGCGGGAGCAACACCGGCGACGTCGCAGGCCTCGCTCAGGCGAACGCGCGCTGCCAGACGCGGGCGCAAGCGGTGAGTCTGACGGCGTGGCTCAGCGGAGGTTCGCACTCGACATCCATCAGCGCGCGCAGCCGAATCACCAACGACGCCGGGCCGTAGGTGCTGCTCGACGGCACCAGGGTCGCAGAGTCGTTCGCAGATCTCACCGAGCTGGGTGCGCAACGCAGCTTCGCGTCCACACGGGCTCCGACATCACCTGCGCCGCGCTCGCGTTCACCTGTCTGAACTGGACCTCTGCCGCCGCGCCCACCTCGGTCGTCGTCAGGGGCTGGTCGTGCGGCAGCAGCAACTGGACCGAGCTGAACCGCTCCGCGTCCGCCATCGCGCGGCCGCCGTGCTGCTTCGAGCAGTGAGTTCGCCCGCGTGGGGTAGCCTGTGGCCATTCGACGACTGGCTGCCCTCGTGGTGTTGGTGGTGCTCCCGGCGTGCACGGCTGACGTGTTGCTGGGCGTGAACCGACCGAAAGATGCGGGCGCGGCCGATGACGCTGGTGGGCTCGTTGATGGCGGCGCGATGGATGCGGGCGCTGTCGATGCAGGCGTCGACGATGGCGGCGCGATGGATGCGGGCGCTGTCGATGCAGGCGTCGACGATGGTAGCGTGATGGATGCGGGTGCTGTCGATGCAGGCGTCGACGATGGTGGCGTGATGGATGCGGGCGCTGTCGACGCGGGCGCCGACGCTGGTGGCGTGATGGATGCGGGCACCGACGCTGGTGCTGCCGATGCCGGCGGAGCCCCTGACGCGAGCGTCGACGCTGGGCCGCCCGATCTCCTGCCCGAGCTCTTCGGCGTGCTCGCGGTCGAGCGTGGCGACACCGTCATCTTCAACGCAGGCGTTCGCAACACCGGCGCCGGCACCGCCCTCGACGCGAGCGTCTCTCTCTCGATTCCCTTCGGGCTCTCGTTTCGTTCGGGCGCGGGCTGCACGGCCTCGACGCCACAACAGGTCGTCTGTCAGGTCGGAGATCTCGCCGCGCAGAGCGTCGCGACTTCGGCCCTCACGCTCGCGGCTGACGCCGGGCTCGGGTGGCGCTCGATTCAGGCGCTCGTCGCGAGCGAGACCCCCGACCCGCAGACCAGCAACGACACCGCCATCTTCCAGCTCGCGGTCACCGGTGTCGGCGCGAACGTCTTCACCGTCAACGCCCCGCGCGCGGTCTCTCTCGACGCCTGCTTCGGCTCGGCGGTGACTGCCTTCAGCATGTGCACGCCCGGCTCACTGCTGAGCAGCGTGGTGGTGCTCCTCCCCGACGGAGGCATCGACACGCTCGACGCCGGCTACCAGGGCGTGTGGGGCCAATCGATGCATCAGCGCAACGTGGCCTTCCGCTTCTACTTCGGCTCCATCGCCGGGCGTGGCTACGCGGGCGCGGCGGTGTCAGCGCTGTGTGCCGAGGGCATCGTCGACGCAGCGCCTACGCTGCCCGGCGCCTTCAGGCTCTGTCTGCAGTGACTACGGCTTCGGCGGCGGGGGCGGCTTCGACGCCTCGTGCATCTGATTCACCCGAAAGCTGACGCGCTTCGCCGTCGCCTCATCGGGTGGCCCCTTCATCTCGGGCATGACCGCGACGCCGAAGAAGCGGTGCTCCTTCTTGTTGTCGCCGGTCCCGAAGCCGTACGTCGAGAACGAGTCGTTCTCGTACGCGCCGAGCTGGCCCTTGAGCTTCTCCATGTCGCCGCGCTCGCCGAAGCCCGTTCCGAAGACGATGCACGGGTGTTCGGTGCAGTCGATGTTCGAGACCTGTCCGGGGAAGCCGGCGTTCTTCAGCGCCTGATTGAACGTCGTGAGCAGCTGCTTCTCGTCACGGAACCGCGGCGGCAGGTTCGCAGGTGGTTCGATTCGTTCGCCCTCGGTGCCCTTGCGAATCGCGCGCTCGATCGACAACTGCCGCTCGAGGTCTTGCACCTTCTGCTCCAGCGCGACGACGGCGGGTTCGGGCTCGGTGGGCGTCGATGGCGCGACGGAAGGTGAAGGCGCTCCTGGCGACGGAGCAGGCGCTGTGGGGGTGGCCCGCTCGAGCGTCGCGGCGCTCGGTGCTGACGGCGAGGCGACGATGACTGGCGCAGGCGCAGCAGGGGGCGTCGG
>JAEUJR010000688.1 GCA_016793585.1 Archangium sp. | reverse complement strand
ACACGAAGACGGCTCGGCCTCCGACGACTCCGGTGTCGCGTTGTTGTGGCTCGTGGGCGGCGTGCTGGTGACGGTGACGTTCGCCGCGGCGGCCGGTGGCGGGAAGTTCATCATCGCCGTGGGGCCCATCGCGTACGGCCTGTCGCGCCTGCTGCGTCGCTGACTTGTACGCGCGCCTGCTCCTCTGGCACGAGGGGCGACATGCGCGGCAATAATCTCCACCCGCTGGTTCCAAGAGTGCTCGACGGCGCGCGACGCGCCTGGTTCGGGAGCACCTCGATGCGCGGACTGCTGGTGGTGACGGTGTTGATGATGGCGGCCGGCTGCAACGTGGGCGTGCAGGCGGGTGGCTGTGACCCGGGAAGCTGCGTCGGCTGCTGCAACTCGTCGGGCCAGTGCGTGAGCGGCATCGAACCGGGAGCCTGTGGTTCGGCGGGCTCTGCGTGTTCGAACTGCACGCTGTCGGGGCTCACCTGTCAGCTGGGCCAGTGCGTTCAATCTTTCGCGGCGGGCGGCGGAGCGGCGGGCACGGGCGGTGGAGCGGCGAGGGCTGGTGGCGCGGCGGGCGGTGGCTTCGTCACCGCGGGGGGCGCGAGTGGAGCGTGCGGCCCTTCGACCTGTCCCGGCTGCTGCGCCAACGGTGTCTGTCAGCTCGGTGTGTTCGACGCAGAGTGCGGCACCAACGGCAACGTCTGTGGTGCGTGCGTCGATCGCTGCTCCGCGTTTCCGAAAGCGGTGGACGGCGGCTCACTGGGTGGGCGCTGTCTGTCGGGAACGGCCGGTGGGGCTGCTGGCGGAGGCTCAGCCGGTGGTGGTTCAGTCGTCTGCACGGTCGGCTGTGACGCGGGCGTTGGAGCGCGGCCCGTCATCATCAGCGCCACCGCCACGCCTTCGGCGCTGTTCGATGGTGGTGTCATCACGCTCACCATCGTGGCGACCTCGCAGTCTCCGGTGAACTGGCTCAACGCCAGCTTCGGTGGGCCTGCCGGCAACATCTGGGGCGGCGGCTCGGGAGTGACGTTCACCGAGGTTTCACCAGGCACGTGGCGCTACTCGCGCAGCGAGACCATCGACCCCTTCGCGCCGAGCGGCACGTACTCGTTCACGAACCTCAGCGTCGAGAATCAGGCACAGCTCACCTCGGCGGTGTGGCCGAACCCGGTGACCGTGAGCGTGACGAACACGCGCACGAGCGGGCCGCCCGTCATCACGAGTGTCACGGCGACGCCGTCGGCGCTCTTCGATGGCGGCGTCATCACGCTCACCGTCGTCGCGACATCGCAGGCGCCGGTGAACTGGTTCAACGGCAGCTTCAGTGGACCCAACGGCAACATCTGGGGCGGCGGCTCGGGCGTCACGTTCACCGAGATTTCACCGGGCACCTGGCGATACTCGCGCACCGAGACCATCAACCCCTTCGCACCCAGCGGCACGTACTCGTTCACCAACCTGAGCGTCGAGAATCAGGCGCAGCTCACCTCGGCCGTCTGGCCGAACCCGGTGACCGTGAGCGTGACGAACACGCGAACGAGCGGGCCGCCTGTCATCACGAGCGTCACGGCGACACCGTCGGCGCTCTTCGATGGGGGTGTCATCACGCTGACCGTCGTGGCGACGTCACAGGCGCCGGTGAACTGGTTCAACGGCAGCTTCAGCGGGCCCAGCGGCAACATCTGGGGCGGTGGCTCCGGAGTGACCTTCACCGAGATTTCCCCGGGCACGTGGCGCTACTCGCGCACCGAGACCATCAGCAACTTCGCGCCGAGCGGCACGTACTCGTACACGAACCTGTCGGTGGAGAATCAGGCGCAGCTCAGGTCGAGCGTGTGGCCGAATGCCGTGAACGTGAGCGTCACCAACCGCTGAGGCGCAGCTGACTTCGACACTTTCCTGTGAGGCGTGGCCCGACTAGGTGTGCGGCATGACGAGTCGCCAGGCCGTGTTGCTCGCGCTCGTCGTGTCCTCCTTCGCCATCGCAGCGCCCACCACCGTCGCGCTCGACGTGTCGACCGTCGACGCCGCGGCCTTCGAAGCACTCGATGGCGTCGCGCTCGAGAAGACGGCCACCGTTCGGCTCGTGCAGGAAGGCTTCGCCGTCATCGCGCCGACGGCCTCGCCCGACGTGCTGGTCACGGTCTCGGTGAACGCCGAGCCACGCTCCATCGTGCTCTCGGGAGAAGGGCCGGGAGGCGCCGGCACGCGCTCGATTCCG
>JAEUJR010001153.1 GCA_016793585.1 Archangium sp. | reverse complement strand
GCTCATCGACTTCGGCGTCGCGCGCGCGGCGAACAAGCTGACCCGCACGGCCACCGGCATCATCAAGGGCAAGTACGCGTACATGTCGCCCGAGCAGGCGTGGGGCAAAGACCTCGACGGGCGCTCCGACCTCTTCGGCCTTGGCATCGTCTTGTGGGAGGTGCTCGCGCTCGAGCGCCTCTTCAAACGTGAGAACGACACGGCGACGCTGCGCGCGGTCGTCGGCGCCGAGGTCGAGCCGCCGTCGCGCAAGGAGCCCACCGTTCCCAAAGCGCTCGACGCGGTGGTGCTCAAGGCGCTCGAGCGGGGCGTCGACACCCGGTACCAGACCGGCGCCGAGTTCAAGAAGGCCCTCGAGGCGTTCCTGACGAAGCAGCGCCTGCCCGCGACGCGCGCCCACCTCGCCGCGTGGATGCAGAAGCTCTTCCCCGAAGAGGCGCGCACGCCGCTGCCGTCGCACCCCGAGCCGTCGAGCCCCGGCGAACGGTCGTCGCCCGTGCTCAAGCCGGCGCTCGAGAACCCGAAGCTGCCCCGCTCCCGCGTGCTCGACGTCGCCGAGCTCGAGCAGCGCATCGAATCGGCTGGCACCTCGACCATGCGCGGGCTGTTCTTCAACGCGCTCAGCGCCGCCGTGATGAAGCTGGCCGGGCCCGTCGCCGACCAGCAGGTGCGCAAGGCGGCCGTCGAGCCGAAGCCGTGGGTCGACCAGCTCTCGTACCCGACGAGCGAGTTCCTGCGCATGTTGTGGAAGGCCGTCGAGCAGGTGCTGCCGCGCGCACGCAACGTCGACGAGGCCTTCGAGCTGCTGGGGGCGTCGACGATGGACGCGCTCGTGCGCTCTCCGTTCGGCCGCGCGCTCGAAGGCCAGAAGGAGCGCTACCCCGAGGCCATCATGAAGCCGTTGATGGCGACGTTGAACCCGATGATCGCCCCGGGCCAGCGGCTGGTCTCGAGCGTCGAGGGCGGGAAGGCGGTGCTCGTCTTCAAGGAAGAGGTGCTGCCGATTCAGCTGTACATCGGCTTGCTGCGCTCGCTCGTGCAGGCCTTCTACAAGCTGCCCATCGAGGCACGGTGGGAGAAGCCGAGCGCCCAGCGCATCGAGCTCAACATCGCCTGGTGAGCCCTCGATGAGCGCCAACTACGTGCACGGCGGCACCGACGAGCGGGAGATCGCGCGGCTCGAGAAGCAGGCCAGATGGACGGCGCAGTTCTCGCTGCCGCGCTTCGACGCCCACCCGGGCCAGCGCGTGCTCGATCTCGCGTGCGGCGTGGGCGCGATGGCCGAGCAGGTGGCGCGACGGTTTCCCGGCATCGAGCTCGTCGGGCTCGACCTCTCGGCGTCGCAGCTGCGCGCGAGTCGACAAAACCACCCCGCGCTTCCAGTCACGCGCGCCGATGGCGGCCGCATGCCGTTCGCCGACGCGACGTTCGATCGCGTGCACTGCTCGTGGATGCTGGAGCACGTGCCGTCTCCCGAGGCCATCGTGCGTGAGGTGCGGCGCGTGCTGCGGCCGCAAGGCCTCTGTCACTTCCTCGAGGTCGACAACTGGTCCTTCATGACGCGGCCGTTGCTGCGAGACGTGCACGACCTGCTTCGGCGGCTCAACGCAGCGCAGGTGAAGGCTGGCGGAGACCCCGCCATCGGCCAGCGGCTGCACCGCATCTTCGCGGGCGCAGGGTTTCGACGCTTCACGCTCGAGCCTGTCGTGCTGCACGGCTCGCACGCCGACGTCGGCTTTCTCCAAAGCTTCGTCGACGAGTTCGCCGAGATCTTCGAAGGGCTCGACGAGTCACTGGGGGCCGATGCGCAGCCGCTCATCGAGCGCGCGACCGCCGAGCTGCGCAGCCTGATGTCGAACCCGGCGGGCTCGCTGCACTACCGGGCGTGGGTCGCTCACGGCCTTCGCTGACGAACCGCTGACGAGGCGACGACGTGGCGGTGACACCTGCCCGCGGGGCGCGCGGCACAGTGGCTCGATGGACGACGCCGAGTTCTCCTCCATCAACATCACGCCGCTGGTCGACATCGTGCTCGTGCTGCTGATCGCCGCGCTGACCGGAGCCACCATCGTCACGCATCACGCGCTGGCCTTCGACGCTCCGGGCGGCGGTGGTGAAGGTCAGGTGCTGGTGCTCGACGTGGGGCGAGACGGGTTTCGCCTCGATGGGGTGCTCGTCGAAGGTGACGTTCTCGCCGCGTTGACCAGGGCGCGCGCCACCGGCGCCGAGGCGCTGCTGCTCCGTGTCGAGCCCACCCTCGACCTCGCAGTGGCCGTTCGTGCCGCCGACGTCGCGACGACGGCCGGGTTTCATCGGCTGGGCATGATCAGCCGCCCGCCTGCTATGACGCCGCGATGATCCGACGCCTCCCCGCCCTGCTCGTGCTGACCGCGAGTGCGTGTGGTCCTCAGCCGTTGCGCGTGGTGATGAACGCCGAGAACAACTCTGGCCAGAGCGGCTTCGCGATGCTGACCGCGTTGAGCGCCTCGAAGACGCGCGTGGAGATCGACGTCGCCGCCAGCAACGACTCGCGCCCTCAGCCCGCGCACGTGCACGAGGGCCGCTGCGGAGAGATCGGCGCCATCAAGGCAGGGCTCACCAACCTCGCGCCCGACGCGAAGAAGCCGGGCCGGTTCACCTCGACCACCGAGATCGACGTCGGCCTCGACACGCTCGAGAAGGGCACGTTCGCGATCAACGCGCACGACGTTCGCGACTTCTCGCTCTACATCACGTGCGGGCAGATTCACTGATGGCGACGTACGAGCGGGCGCTCATCACCGGTGCGTCGAGCGGGCTGGGCCGGGCCCTGGCTCTGTGGTTCGCGAAGCGCGGCACGACCGTCTACGCGGCGGCGCGACGCGCCGATCAGCTCGAGTCGCTGAAGGCGCTCGCGCCCGACAGAATCATTCCCTTCGTGCTCGACGTGGCCGACGCCGATGCGGCGCACGACGCGGTGAAGCAGCTCGACGAGTCGTGCGGCGGGCTCGACCTGGTCGTCGCGAACGCTGGCGTCGGTGACGAGATGAAGGCCGAGCAGCTCGAGTGGAAGCGCGTTCGTAAGGTGCTCGACGTGAACGTGATGGGCGCGACCGCCACGCTCGTCGCTGCCCTGCCCGGCATGGTGAAACGCAAGAAGGGGCACCTCGTCGGCATCAGCTCGCTCGCGGCCTTCCTCGCGCTGCCCCGGTACGGTGCGTACAACGCCTCGAAGACGTACCTGACGGCATGGCTCGAGAACCTGCGCCTCGACGTCGAGCAACACGGCGTGAACGTCACCGCGATTCACCCCGGCTTCGTGAAGAGCGAGATGACCGCGAAGAACCGCTTCTCGATGCCGTTCCTCCTCGAGACGGATGAGGCAGCGGCGTTGATGGGCCGCGCCATCGAGGGGAAGCGGTCGTTCTTCAGTTACCCCTGGCCGACGGCGTTCGCCGTGTGGCTCGCGACGTCACTGCCCAGGCCGCTGCAGCGCTTCATCGCCCGCCGCGCGACCTGACCCTTCCGACGGCAACTGCACCGCGCGAACGTCGCCGCGACTCAACCGCTCGAAACGAACGAAGACCGCGACCGCGACGACCGAGAGGCCCGCCGAGAGCCCCCACCAGAGGCCCACGACGCCGAGCTCGCCGCGCACGCCCAGCCACCACGAGAGCGGCAGCCCGATGAACCAGTGGCCGATGACGTTCGCGATGAAGGTGAAGCGCGTGTCGGCATAGCCGCGCAGCACGCCCGCGCCGACGCCCTGCACACCATCAGAGACCTGGAAGACCGCCGTCACCACGAAGAGCGATGACGCGACCGCCACGACGCCATCGTTCGGAGACAACAGCCTCGCGAGCGGTTCGGGCATGACGATGAACATCAGCGCGGTGGCCGACATGAAGAGCGCGCCGCTGCCGAAGGCGACGAGGCCAGACCGTCGCGCCGCGGGCAGGTCTCTCGCGCCGACGCCCCAGCCCACCCGAACGCTCCCCGCGCTGCCGATGCCCACCGCGACGCAGAAGGTGAGGCTCGCCCACGTCAACGCCACTTGATGTGCGGCGCTGCTGGCGGCTCCGAGCCGTGCTGCGAGCAGACCCGCGAGACCGAAGACGCCGCCTTCTGCGAGCAGGTGGGCTCCGACGGGAAGCCCGAGCCGTGCGGCGCCCACGAGCGCCTTCACGTCGAGGGCACGCCGAACGCCAGGCAGCGAAGGCCCGAGCGCAGGCACCAGCAACGCGAACTGAAACCACGTGCACGCCGTGGTGGCGATGGAGGCGCCCGCGATGCCCATCGCCGGAATCGGGCCGGCGCCGAAGACGAGGGCGACGTCGAGCCCCAGGTTCAGCACGTTCGCGCCCACCATCGCGATGACGATGGCCCGCGTGCGCCCGAGGCCCTGCAGGTACGACCGCGCTCCGACGAAGAGCAACTGCCCCGCGACGCCTGGCAGGCGGTAGTCGATGTACTCGATGGCGCCAGCCGCGACCTGTGGCTCCACGCCGACGAGCTTCAGCAGCGCCGGCATCACCAGCAGCGGCACCAGCAACACCACCGACGTCGCGAGCGCGAGCCACACGCCAGTCCAATAGTGCGTGCGCGCCTCGACGGGCTTCTTCGCGCCGATGGCCTGCGAGACGAGCGGGTCGAGCGCCATCATCACGCCCATGCCGAAGAACATGATGGTGAAGGTGAGCGAGTTGCCGAGCCCGGCTGCGGCCTGCGCCGTCGACGAGAGTCGTCCCACCACGGCGGTGTCGACCATGCCCATCAAGGCCTGACCGGCTTGCGCCAGCGCCAACGGCAACGCGAGCCGCCACAGCGACTTCAGCTCATCGGCAATGGGGGGATGAGAGGGCATGGCGCAGCGACGACGGCGAGGCCTGTCGCTCCTGACTCAACCGGGCCGCGAAAGAAAGGCGTCGAGCACCGTCTGCTCCTGCGCCTGCACGAGCACGGGCCGGCTGAACGAGAGCAGCGCCTCTTTGAGCGAGAGCGTGCCGAAGCCTGACTTGTCGGCCGCGCTGAAGCCGAACGAGTCGGGGCCGCGCTGGCAGACGTCGTTCAGGTTCACGCGCGCGACGAAGCGGGTGAACTTTCGCACGAAGGCCCGCGCGGTCTCTGCCTTGCCCCAGACGGCGGCCTGCTGACCGAATGGAGAGCGCCGCTGCCAGTCGAGCACCGCCTCGGCATCGTCGAACGTCGAGATGGGAATGATGGGGCCGAACTGCTCCTCGTGCAGCAGCCGCATGCCCGGCTTCACACCTGCCACGACCGCCGGCCGCATGAGCGAGAACGCGCCGCGGCCACCATTCGCGTTCACCACGGTCGCGCCCTTCGAGACCGCGTCGTCGATGAGCGCGCGCATGGTCTCGAGCTTGGTGTCTTCGGGCAGCGGCGTGATGCCCACGCCTTCGTCCCACGGCATGCCGGCCTTGAGCGCATCGACGCGCGCCGCCACCTTCGCCGTGAACGCGTCGGCGACCGAGCGGTGCACGAAGACGATCTTCTCGGCCGTGCAGCGTTGGCCGTTGAAGCCCAGGCCACCCTTCACGATGGCGGTCGCGGCGGCGTCGAGGTCGGCGTCGGGCAACACCACCGCGGGGTTCTTCGCGCCCAGCCCGAGAATCTTGTGCAGCGTGATGGGCGTCGGGTGCGCGCGCATGATGGCGTTCGCCGCGCCCTCGCTGCCAATGAAGGCCAGCACGTGCACGACGCCGGTGGGGTTGCCGGCCACGTCCTGCTCGGTGGCCGACATCACGGCGGGAATCACCACGCGCCCGTCGCCCGGGAGCAGGCTCACGACGCCCTTCGGGAAGCAGTCGCGAAACGCGTCGAGCAGCACGAGGTTCGCCAGCACACCAAAGCGCGGGGTCTTGGCGATGACGACGTTGCCCATGAGCAGCGCGGGGATGACGGTCGTGAGGAACTCGTTCACCGGGTAGTTGAACGGTGCCACGCAGAGCACGACGCCGAGGGCACGCCGGTGGGTTCGCGCGAAGTGCTTCTTGCCGCCAGCGGTGCCGAGCTGCACCGAGAGGTCGTGCTGCCGAAGCCGCTGCAGCTCGACGATGGTGTTGCGAATGTAGTCGACGCTGCGGGTCACCTCGTCGCGCGACGACGCCCAGGGCTTGCCGATCTCCCACATGAGCAGCGTCGCGATCTCGTCGGTCTTCGCTTCGACGGCTGCGGCGAAGCGCTCCACGGCCGCGATGCGCGTCTCGACGTGTGCCGACGGCCACTCGCCTTCCCCGTTGTTCCACGCGCGCTGCGCCGCGGCGACGGCCACCTTCGCGTCGTCGGCGCTGAGCTGGGCTTCATGCCCGAGCAGCGTCGTGTTCAGCGTGGCGCCGGTTCGCGTGGCGACCCGGGAGCGGACCTCACGAGCGGGGCCACCGAAGGCCCGCAGCTCACCGTCGACGAGCCAGCGCGGGGCATGTTGGGCAGGGTCGATGCGCACCTTCGCGGGTGGCACCTCGGGAAACAGCGAGAGGAAGGAGTCGTCGTTCCACGTGCTCATGCGCGCGACTGTGCCACCAAGGCGTGTGGGGGTCGTGACGATTCAGCGACGGGCGCGGGCTTCGATGCCGTCGAAGATGAGCTCGAGCTCCGAGCGCAGCCCTTCGGTTCCGGCGCCGGGCGCGAGCGCGAAGCCGTGGAGGAAGTCGGCGAGCACCTCGCTCAGCAACCGAACGTTCGCTGAAGAGAGGTGGAGCGGCGTGGTGGCATCACGCACGAGCCGCTCGAACTCGCCACGGGTCTCTTCGGCGGCCTGCGACGACGCGATGAGCGCCTGCACCAGCTGCGGTGAAGCCTCGCAGACCGAGAGGTAGCGGGCGCTCACCTCGAACAGCCGTGCGCGCCACGACCCCCGAATCACCGGCAACGAGCCGAGGCCCGAGAACCGCCGGCGCGCGATGGCCCGCAGCAGCGCCTCCTTCGAGTCCACGTACCGGTAGAGCGCCATCGGATCGACCCGGAGCCGCTTCGCCACCGCCCGCATCGAGAGGTCTCCGCGTCGAAGCGCGGCCTCGGCCACGTCGACGATGCGCTCGGGCGTCAACCGTCGCGTTCCCGCAGGTGGCCGTCCGAGGCGTCTCGACATCGCGCACACCTTGCCGAACACGGGGCCATAAGTCTACGGTGTAGACTTATGAACCGACCGCGCGTGTCCATCTACCTCGGCATGAGCGTCGACCAGCAGATCGCCAGACCCGACGGCCGCCTCGACTGGCTCGAGCGCTTCAACGACCCCTCGGCCGGCGACTATGGGTACTCGCGCTTCTTCTCGACCATCGACACCGTGGTCCTCGGGCGGTCGACCTTCGACACCGTGCTCGGCTTCGACCAATGGCCGTACGAGGGGAAACGGGTCGTCGTGTTCTCGCACCGCGCGCTGAAGGACGACCGGGTCGAGGTGGCCTCGGGAGCGCTCGCGCCAGTGTTGCAATCACTCGCGGCGCGAGGGTGCGAACACGTGTACCTCGATGGCGGCCAACTGGCTCAGCAGGCGTTGAGAGAGAACGTCGTCGACCTGCTGACGCTCTCGATGGTGCCGCACCTGCTCGGCAGTGGGCGGCCGCTCTTCACGCAGGGCCTGCCCGAGCTTCGACTCACGCTGCTCGGCATTCAGGCGTACCCGAACGGCCTGGTGCAGCTGCGGTATCAGCGGGCCGACTCGGCGCCGGGCGGAATCGGCGACGCCGGCCGCTGACGGGTGAACGCCCACCACAGCAGCGGCGCGGCGGCCAACACCCCCTGCGGCACGAGCGTGAGGGCGTCGGGGTAGATGCCGAGCGCGTCGATGGTGAAGAGGGGCAGCGGCGAGAGCGGCAACACGCCGAGCTCCTGCAACCCATGAAGCCCCTTGCCCAGCAGCATCACCGCCGTCGCCACCAGCAACACCGTCGACGCGTTGAAGAGCGCCTTCATCGGCAGCTTGAAGCCGACGGTGCGTACGAAGACCACCAGCACCACGAGCGCGGCGCCGCCTGCGAGCGCCCCCCACCAGACGCCTTCCGGCGAGTCGCCGGCGAGCCCCTGAAGGAACAGCGCGGTCTCGACGGTCTCGCGCCCCACCGAGGTGAACGAGATGGTGAAGAGGCCGATGGCGCTGCCGCTGCCGAGCGCGTCTTTCATCTTCCCGCGCAGCTCGCCCATGAAGGCGCTGATGTTGACGCGCGCGTTGAGCCACAGCGCCGCGTAGAGCAGCAGCCCCACCGCGAAGAGCGCCACCACCGTCTCGAGCCATTCGCGGTTCGCGCCTGCGAGCACCGACTGGCCGAACACGAAGGCGACGACGCCGAAGACGAGCGCCGAGACCCAGCCTGCGTGAACGACGCGCACCTGCGCCGTCGCGCCCATCTTCTTCATCACCGCCAGCAGCGCGCCGACGACGATGGTGGCCTCGAAACCCTCGCGCAGCAGGATGATGAGCGAGGCGAAGAAGACCGACCAGAAGTCACCCTTCGACGGAGTGTTCTGCGGTGAGAGCTGCGCGAGCAACGAGTCGACCTGCGCGTCGAAGCCGTCGCGGCGCTGCGCTGCGAGGCGGGCTCGGGTGAAGCCCTGCTCGAGCGCGTCGACCAGCTGCGGGTCTCGCGCGCGCAGGGTCGGCTCGATGGGCTCCAGCCCGAGCAGGTACGCGTCGACGACGGCCTTGCGCGCGTCGTCCCACTGGCCGGCCCTGGCGAACGTTCGCGCCTGCTCGAGGCCTGCGCGCGCGACGGCCAACGCAGACGACTCGTCGGTCTGCGGCATGACGCGGCGGGCACAGGAGACGCCATCGGCTCCGAGTCGTTGGGCCAGCTGCACGTCGGTCGAGGTCGCGAGCACCTCGAGCTCCGGCTCCAACCCCGGTTGCGCATGGCACGCGGGCTGACGAAGCGTGAAGACGAAGAAGGCCACGCTCCATCGTTCGACCTCGGAGAGCGCCGGGAAGCCGGGCATTGGCGTGCCCTTGATGCCGAACGTCGTGGTGTTGAACACCTTGTACGGCGTGAGCGTCTGCATGCGCGCGGCGTCGTGGAAGTTGGCTGGCGCGGGCGTGAGCCCCTTCGCGGCCGGGCCGTCGCCCTTGCCCTCGAGCCCGTGACACGACGAACACTGCGCGGTGAAGAGCGCCTGGCCGGCGGCGAGGTCGGGCGTCACCCGTGGAGCGCGTGACAGGCCCTGCGACGAGACGATGTCGTGCACGAGGGCGTGGCACCCGGCGATGACGCCCTCGGCCGCACGCCCTGCCCCGATGTCGGCCTGCAGCTGCTTCGCGCGCTCGAGAAACGGAGCGCCTGCCGGGCCCAGCTCGGTCAGCGCCGTCACTGCCTCGTCGGCCAGCCCCCTCTGCTCTGCCAGCTCGTCGGCGTTCTGCTCGGCCACCGCGGCGGCGTAGTCACCCTCGAGGTACTGCAGCAGCGCGACGACGCGATGCCACTCGGCGCTCTCGGCGCGAGCGCCCGCCGACACTGCCAACACCGTCATCACCAGCGCTCGTCTCATGGTCGCCTCGTTTCATCACGAAGCCTCCGCCATTTTGCGAGTGAAAGTCAAAATCAACACAGAAGCCCGACTGATTGAAGCGCTCACTCCGCGGGAATCGGTCTGGGGCGACGGTGGTCGTCGATGGCGACGAAGGTGAACGAGCCCGAGGTGACGAGCTCGGTCTGCTCCTCAAAGCGGTTGCGCCGCCACGCCTCGACCTTGATGCGCATCGACGTTCGGCCAACGCGCTCGAGCGTCGCGTAGAGGCTGACCTCGTCGCCGACGAACACGGGCTTCAAGAACTCCATGGCGTCGATGGCGATGGTGGCGCAGCGGCCTCGTGCCCGTCTCGTGGCAGCGCTGCCTGCGGCCATGTCCATCTGAGAGAGCAGCCACCCACCGAAGATGTCACCCGCCGGGTTCGTGTCGGTGGGCATGGCGATGGTGCGAATGACGGGAGCGGCGGTGGGCGGCGCGGTCATGCGGGCAGGGTGTAGCGCGTCTCTCTCGGCCGACGCTCGACTAGTCTGCGGCACGCTCATGGCTCCCACCCTTCCCGAAGCCTCCCTGGCCGTTCGCGACGCGCTCACGCTGGCGGGCACCGGGCTCGTCGACCGCGAACAGCTGGTCGACCTCGTCGCGCTCACGGCCATCGCCCAGGAGCACCTGCTCGTCATCGGGCCTCCCGGAACGGCGAAGAGCGAAGCCGTGCGGCGCGTCGCCAGGACGCTGGGCGGGCGCTACTTCGAGTACCTGCTGGGCCGCTTCACCGAGCCGTCCGAGGTGTTCGGGCCCATCGACCTTCGCAAGTTGAAGGAAGGCGTCGTCGAGACGCAGACCGCCGGCATGCTGCCCGAGGCCGACATTGCCTTTCTCGACGAGGTGTTCCTCGGGTCGACCGCGATTCTGAACACGCTGCTCGGGCTCTTGAACGAGCGGGTCTTTCGACGCGGCCACACGCTGGTGAAGTGCCCGCTGCGCGTCTGCATCGGCGCCTCGAACGCGATTCCCGAAGAGCCGTCGCTCGCGGCCTTCGCCGACCGGTTTCTCGTGCGCGTCTTCGTCGAGCCCATCGCCGACGCGAAGCTCGAGGCGCTGCTCGATGGTGGCGCGGCGCTCGCCCGCAGCTCGCTCGAGCAGAAGGCCTCGCTCGAGCACGTCGACGTCTTGTCGACCGCCGCGCGCAACGCGAACACCACGCGGTTGAGAGACCCGCTGGCCCACGCGGTTCGTCTGCTGCGAAAGGCTGGCGTCGAGCTCTCCGACCGCCGCGTCGTGAAGGTGCAGCGGCTCGCCTGCGCGGCCGCCGTGCTCGCTGGCCGAACCGAGCCGACCGACGCCGACCTCTGGCCGATTCTCTATGCGGTGCCCACGCTCGACGGGCAACGACTCGCACAAGACGTCTTGAAAGACGTGCTCAGACACTCGCAGAGCTCGACGCTCGTCGCCGCCGCCGAGGCCGCCTCGAACGCGCCCGGCGTTCGCGCCGCACGCATCGTCGAGACCGCGAGCGGCCTCTTCGAGCAACGCCCCGCCGCAGACGACGCCAACGCCGTCGAGCGGTGGAAGCTGAAGCTCGAAGGCGTCGCGAGGGAGATCGACGCCTCGTTCGACGTGAACGCGCTGCCGGCGCAGCTCGCGCCCGTGCGGCAGCGCATCACCGAGCTGCTCGAGCCACGATGACGCCATCGTTGAGAGCGCGCGCGGAGCCGCTGCCGGCCCGCGCCGTCGTCGCCGAACGTGACGTCGCCCGACGCCTGGCCACCCGCCTGCTCGCGCTCGACGAAGCGACGCGCCGGCAGCTGCAGCTGGTGGTGGCGGCAGACCTGCTCGTCGCGCTCGGGCCCGCTGACATGCTGCCGTGGGTCGACGGTGTTCGTTACCTCGGCGCAGAACCCGAGTCGTTCGCGATGCTGATGCCCACGACCCGGGAGACGACGCCGTCGAGCGTGCTGGTCGAGCGCGCGCTGAGACGAGCGCATCACCTGCCCGACGGCCCATTCGCGCTGCTGTCGCTCGAACGAATCGTTCCGCTCGGCCGGGCGGTGCCGGTGAGCCCCCACGCGCTGGCGCCGCTGCTGGAGCAGCTCCCGTGAGGGCCCGCACCGACGACGTCGCGCGCGCGCTTCACGGCACCGTGGTGGAGGTGTCGCCGTGAGTGCGCTCCCCGCGCCGCTCAAGCCCTGGGCAGCGCAGCTGTCGTTGCTGCAGCGAGACCTCGCGCTCGCCCTCGCCCCGTGGATTCAGCGGCTCTCGGCCAGCATCGGCCCGCTCTCAGACGCGCAGGTCAGGCCCACCGGCGCGCCCGATGGGTACGACGGCGTGGCGAGGAAGGGCTCGTACGAGCGGCTGCTGACCAGCGAGTGGCTCTACGCCGACGAGGTGCCAGACGAGTTCCTCCGCCGCGCGGCGCAGGGAG
Organism: Archangium sp.; assembly: GCA_016793585.1. The sequence continues at coordinate 6,930 of JAEUJR010001153.1, read as the reverse complement.
AGCACCTGTTCTCGAAGCTGGCGGTGCGTGAGCCGCACCAGGCGCGCCGCTGCCTCGTCTTGTTCGACTCTGGCCCGTCTCAGCTCGGAGCACCGCGCATCGCGCACCTCGCCGCGTTCATCGCCTTCGCCTCGCGCTGTGAAGCCGCGCACGCCCAGCTCTCGTGGGGCGTGCTGCAACACCTGGCGCGTCATCGCCGCGACGGCTTCGACAAGGCCGAGGCCGAGGCGCTGCTCAAGTCACGCACCACGAGAGAGGCGACCGACGCCGATCTCTCCGCCTGGCTCGAGACGATGGGCGCCGCCGACGACGTGTGGGTCGTCGGCAGCGGGCTGGCGTCGTCGAAGGTGCAGCAGGTCGTCGTCTCGGAGTGCATGGAGCCCGGCGTTCGCCGCCTCGAGGTCACGGTTCGGCGTGGCGGCCGCGCGCGCCAGAGCGTTCACCTCGAGCTTCCGCCTGCGACCGTCTGCACCTCGCTCCTTCGCGCGCCATTCGCCATCGAGAAGCCGAAGCCAACCCCACGCGCGAGCCGGCCCACCCAGGGCCTCGTCTTCGGCGCGAGCGGCAACCGGCTCTTCACGCTGGGCGGCACCGGCGAGCTCATCTCGGTCGTGCTGCCGCATGGCACTGGCGCGAGCGTCAAGCAGGTCGCGTTTCAACCGCCTGCGCTCGAGCGCGTCGTCGCCGGCGGCTGGCACAAGGGCCTCATCTGCATCACCGCGCGCCACGACACGAGCGGCCGCATCATTCGGTTCGTCCTGCACTCGCTCACGAAGCGCGGCGACAAGCGCGTCGACCCGCTGACCTTCGAGGTCGACGACCCGGCGACGGTGTTGCCGCCAGAGCCTTCGCTCACCGACATCACGGTGTTCTCGTTCAACGGCAAGAAGCGCTTCCTCTTCGTGATGAGCGGCCGGCTGTTCTCGCTCGAAGACGGCAGGGCCACCGTCTCGCCCGAGCGCATCGTCGCCCACACGCAGCGCAGCGAGCGGCTGCTGCTGTTCATCGTCGACGAGCAGGGCCGGCGCACCGTTCGCACCCTCTTCTCGAACACGACGCAGACCGCGACGCACCTCGAGGGGCTCGGCACCGCGCGCGTGCACTTCGCCGGCGGCATGCGTTACCCGCTCCCGATGATGGGCCTGGGCGCGCTCTCGACCAGCCCCACGTGGACGATGGTCGACCACTCGCGGCTCTCGTTCGGGCTCGAGGTGCCCGAAGGAGGCACGGTGATGGGCGTCACCACGCCGTCGACGTGGGTCGCGGGGCTGCTGGTTCGCACCGAGAACAAGAAGCGGCTGCTCCACGTGAGCGCGCAGGGCACGCAGACCATCGTCGAGACCGAGAGCCCCATCATCGAGGTGGCAACCGACTTCGAGTTTCCGCGCGCGGCGTGGCTCGACGCCGGCGGAGGCCTGGGCCTGTTCGACGCCTCGAACCCGCAGCGGCTCATCATCGGGCTGCCCGACGGCAATGGCCGCCGCATGGTGCACTTCACGGAGTACCGCCGATGAGCATCGAGCGGCGCCGGCTGGTGTTCGAAGGCAGACAGCTGGTCTCGGGGCTGCTGCTGCCCGACCTGCGCTCGTCTCGCGCGGCGGTGCTCGAGGTGTGGCGCCCGGGCGCGGTGGTGCAGCGGTGTGGCGACGCCCTGCTGGTGCGGTTCGCGAAGCCGCTCGAGCTCGACTGTGACGTCGTTCGCGGCGAGCCGGTCGTCGAGCGTGGCGGCATGCTCGTCGCGGTGCCCCTGCGCGTCGCGGAGTTCGACCGGTTGGCGCCGCCACGAGGCAGCGTCGTCATCGCGCGCGCTGGGCGCGTGTTCGCCGTCAGGCCCAGTGCCCAGGAGCTCGACCCGTCGGAGTGGCTCGAGGTGTCTGCGGCCACCGTCGTGCAGGTGCCACGCCCTGCGCTTCCTGTCGCGCCACCACCGCTCGCCCTCGCGCCTCGCCCGCTCGAGCTGCGGCCAGACCCCAGGGGGTTGCCGCCCGAAGCGTCGCGCGCGCTCGTCGACGCGCTGGGCACCGAACGTTCGGCGCCGCGGCAGACCTTCTGGCGACGAACGCTGACGTCGCTGCTGCGCTGGTGGCGGGGGAAGCGGCAACCGCCTGCGCTGCCCTCGGGAGCCGGAGCGCCGCGGCCCAGCGTCGCCGAGCGCGCCGAGCGATGGGTGAATCGTCAGCTCGACCGCACGCCGCTCGGCCGGTGGATGGACGAGTTCAACCGCCGCTACGTCGACCGGCTGCTGAAGATGTTCGACGAAGAGGCGCTCGAAGACGCGCTGAAGCACGCGGTGCCGCTGAGCCGGAAGACCGCCGAGCCCGGCGCCCAACCGACCCACGTGCCGTTCGCGGCGCGCCGCAACCTCGAGCTCAACCTCGGAGCGCGCGGCGACGACCGTGGCCCTGCAGGCGTGATGCAGCCAGGCGTCTACGAGACGTTGCGCGCGCGATATCGGGCCGCGGCCGAGAAGCTCGAGAAGTCGGGCCGCATCGACGAGGCCGCGTTCGTGCTGGCCGATCTGCTCGACGCGCCGCAAGAGGCCGTCGACCTGCTCGAGCGTCACCGCAGGTTCGAGAAGGCCGCGCGGCTCGCCGAGGGCCGAAAGCTCGCTCCCGAGATCGCCGTGCGCCTCTGGGTGCTCGCGAAGGACCTCGACCGCGCCACCCTGCTCGCGCGCCGGCATCGGGTGTTCGGCGCAGCGGTCACCCGGCTCGAGCGCGGCAACCTGCCCGACGCGCGCGTGCTGCGGCTGCAGTGGGGTGAATGGCTCGCATCGTCGGGAGACTTCGGTGGCGCAGTGCAGGCCGTCGCGCCGCTGAAAGAGGCGCGCGCGCTCATGCTGCAGTGGGTCGACCTCGGCATCGAAGCGGGTGGCCCGCAGCGGGCGCCGTTGCTCGTGAAGCGACTCGAGCTCGAGCCGAAGCGCTCGACGAACGTCGTGCAGCGTGCCTTCGAGGTGTTGGGCGACCGCAGCGACGTCACCGCCCCCGAGCGCGCCGCGCTGGGTGAAGCGCTGGTGAGCTCGCTCGACGCCGACAGCCTCGAGCTGCGAAAGCCCCTCGCGCGCGCGGCCCTGCGGGCGATGGTGCGAGACGAGGCGTCGTTCGGCGTCACGAAGCCGGGCGTCGTGGGGCGGCTGCTGGCGTTCGACGACGGTGCCCTGCGCGCCGACGTGCCCTCGTATGCGCCCGGTGTTCGGCCGCTCACCTCGCAGACGACGCGCTTCGAGCGTGACGCCACCGCGCTGACGCCCTTCGACGCGGTGCTGCTGCCGAGCGGCGCGCTGCTCGTCGCGTTGGGAGAGAACGGCGTCGCCCTGGTGAACCACCACGGCCGGGTGACGTGGCGCGCCGACGTGCCGGCGTTCTCGCTCGTCGCCAGTGACGAAGGCCCCACGGTGCTGGCGCTGGCCCCGCGTGAAGACGTGACGAGCGTCTCGCGCATCTCGGTCGCGACCAGGAGCGCGCAGCGATGGGCCGAGGTGCAGTCGAGCTGCTTCAGCCCCACCTTCCGCGATGGCATCTGGTTCATCGGTGCGGGGCCGCGGGTGCTGGGGCTCGACGTGCTCGGCGAGCGGCCTGCACCGCTGTGGGAGCTGCCCCCCGGGCCTGACCACGCGCCCGTTCGAGTCATCGCCAGCAGCGCGCCGCGGGTGACGGTGCTCACGGCCGGCTTCGAGATCGGCCGGCGTGGCTGGAGGCTGCCTTCGTTCGACGTCGAGTTCGCCAACGGCCTGCACCAGGCGCAGGTCGTCGAGGCCATGGCCGTGTCGCCAGAGGGGGGCTTCGTGCTCGTCGGCACGGGCGCGAACGGAGAGCTGCGAACCTGGTCGCCGGCCGTGGGCGCGAACCAGCCGCTCGTCACCCAGCCGCTGCCGGGCAAGCTTGCGGGAACGGTGGCGGCCCAGGCGGCGTGGCAGGCGCTCCCGACGAAGTGGCGGCAGGAGACGCCCGATCAGCTCGACGTGCTGCTGCGCCCGGGCCAGCACAGCTTCGGCTTCGGCCACGCCACCACGGCGCGCACGCGGTTCCTGAGCGACACGCTCATCATCTGCTGCGACAACGGCCACGTCGTCTGTTTCGACCTGACGCAGCAGCGCGTGGTGCGCGACGTGACGGTGAAGCCGTGAGGGTCGTCGAGCTCATCGACTTCCCCGAAGGCACGCTCACCGCGCACGGGCCCGCGCGCCGCTATCAACGGTTCCCCATCGGCGCCTTCGTCGCGTCACCGACAGGCACGCTGCGAGTTCCCGGCCAGGTGGCGAACTCCGACTGGCAGCTGGTGCTCGAGAACGAAACGCCGCGCTTCATCGGAGAGCTGGCCGCACGGCTGCGCAGCCTCGACGACACGGGCGACTCGACCCTGTTCCGCGTCGAGATGGGCGAAGCGATCGTGCTCTTCCGCGTGGTGCCCGAGGAGCTGCCCTCGCTCGCGTGGCCGGCCGAGCTCGACGAGGTCATCACCGCCGTCGCGCCCGGAGTCGCGGGGCTCGACGTACTCGCCGACGCGCTGCTCGAGCGCAGCCACCCGCTGGGCGAACGGCTGCGGGGCCTGAAGCACCGGTGGAGCGACGCCGACTGGAGTGGAGAGCTGCCGCTGTTCGAGCGCGAGGCCCGCTTCGACTTCGGCTGGTCTCGTGGGGTCGCGACCTCGGCGGTCGTGCGCAGCCAGCGTGGGCTCGACCGGCTCAGCGCGCACGTGGCGACGCACCTCGTGCAGACGGTCGACCTGCTCGCGTGGAGCGACGAAGCGCCAGGCCTCGAGCTCGTCTCGGCGATGCTCGAGTCGTTGCTGCGGCATCACCTGCCGTGGCTGGCCACCCTGCGGGTGCACGGGCTGAAGCCAGCAGTTGCCGCCGAGCTGCAGCGGGTGTGGCGAACCGGCCGGTGGAGCGCCCTCGTGAACCGTGACTGCCGGCTCGAGACGCCGAAGCCGACGAAGCTGCGGCTCGTGACGGCGGCACGAGCCGACGACCTGCCCGAGCGGGGCTTCATGCAGGTCGGAGACGGCAGCCCCATGTCGTTCGTGCGGCTTCGCCACACGACGCCAGAGCTCACGGTGGCCCGCCAGACGTTCACGCTCAACGGCTCGAGTCGAACCCGGGGCGCCGGCGCGCAGGGCCCGTGGGTGGTGCCATTGAAAGCGAAAGACCACTTCACGATCGACGATCGGTCGTACACGATCGAGGCGTAAGAGGCGCTTCGCGGAGGCCGTATGTCGGAACGTGCGTATCTCGATCTCTTGAAGTCTGTGCTCGACCACGGGAAGCCGCGTGCAGACCGCACGGGCACGGGCACCCGCGCGCAGTTCGGCGGCCAGATGCGCTTCGATCTGCGCTCGAGCTTCCCGCTGCTGACGACGAAGAAGGTGCACCTCAAGTCCATCATTCACGAGCTGCTGTGGTTCGTGAGCGGCTCGACGAGCGTTCAGCCCCTGAAAGACGTGGGCGTCTCCATCTGGGACGAGTGGTCGACGGCCGAGCAGACCGCCCGCTTCGGGCGCGCTGCCGGAGAGCTCGGGCCCGTGTACGGCCACCAGTGGCGCAACTTCGGCGCGACGAAGAAGACCGACGGCACCTACGACCGCGACGGCTTCGATCAGCTCGCCCGCGTCGTGCGCGACATTCGTGAGAACCCGATGAGCCGCCGCCTGCTCGTCTCGGGGTGGAACCCAAAAGAGGCCGACCAGGTCGCGCTGCCGCCGTGTCACACGCTCTTTCAGTTCCACGTGCAGGACGGCGAGCTGTCGTGCCATCTGTACCAGCGCTCGGGCGACGTCTTCCTCGGAGTGCCCTTCAACATCGCGAGCTACGCGCTGCTGACGCTGATGGTGGCACAGGCGACGGGGCTGAAGCCGGGCGACTTCGTGCACAGCTTCGGAGACGTGCACCTGTACAACAACCACGTCGACCAGGCCCGCGAGCAGCTCTCGCGTGAGCCCCGCCCGCTGCCGCGCATGAGGCTCAACCCCGAGCGGAAGAACCTGTTCGACTTTCGCTACGACGACTTCACGCTCGAAGGGTACGACCCACACCCGGCCATCAAGGCTCCGGTGGCGGTGTGACGGTGCGGCAGCCGCTCGGCCTCGTCGTCGCCGTCGCGCGCAACGGCGGCATCGGGCTGCGAAACGCCCTGCCCTGGCGCATTCCCGAAGACCTCAAGCGCTTCAAGGCCGTGACGCTGGGGCACGCCGTCATCATGGGCCGCGCGACGCACGAGTCGATCGGAAAGCCGCTGGTCGAGCGGCGCAACATCGTGGTCACCAAGACGCTCGCGCAGGTGGCGGGCTGTGAGACGGCTCCGACGCTCGCGGCGGCCCTCGAGCTGGCGCGCACGACCGACCCGATGCCGATGATCATCGGCGGCGCAAAGCTGTACGCCGAGGCGCTGCCGCTGGTGACCCACCTGTTCCTCACCGAGGTGGAGCGCGACGTCGAGGCCGACACGTTCTTTCCCGTCTGGCAGCGCGAGGCGTGGCGCGAGGTGAGCCGCACTCCGGCGCAGACGCCCGACGTGTTCTTCGTGAACCTGGAGCGACGGTGAACCCGGCGGCACGAAAGGGCCCGTCGAACCGCTTCATGGGCTGCAGCCTCGTGGTGGTGCTGGTGATGACGACGTGTGGCTTCTGGGGTGTTCGCACCACCCGCGCGCTGCTCGAGTTCAAGCGCTTCGAGCACACGCCACCGGGCACGGCCCTCGAGACCGTCGTCGGTGCGGCGGTCGACGCGGGCTTCGAGCCCTGGCCGATGGGTGACGTCGCGCCCGACGACGCGGGCGTCGCGACCGTCGACCTCGTGAAGCAGCACGGGCCTGCCGTCGGCAGCTGGCACCTGCTCGTGAATCACGTGAGTGGGCGCGTCACGTCGGTGAAGCCGGTGATTCCCGACTGAGGGCATGGCGCCCTGCGAAACGACGACCCGTGGACGTGGAG
>JAEUJR010001137.1 GCA_016793585.1 Archangium sp. | reverse complement strand
AACGGCAGTCCACAGCATCAAGGATCTCCTGGGGGAGGCCCAGAAGAAGAACGCTGCGTACCTGATCGTCATCAGTGCGCGTTCTCCGGCCTCCGTCGGACGAATGATCAAGCTCGAAAAAGGCGAGCTGGTGATGGGTCGCTCGCCCGAGCTCGCGCTGCAGGTCGACGACGACGGCATCTCGCGGCGTCACTGCAAGATCGCGCAGGCCGCCAACGGGCACTTCCAGCTCGTCGATCTCGGCTCGACGAACGGCACGTACCTCAACGGCATCAAGGTGAACGTCGCCACCCTGCAGGACGGCGACAAGATTCAGATCGGCGCGAACACCGTCGTGAAGTTCAGCATTCAGGACCAGCTCGAGGAGCAGTACCAGCGCTCCATCTACGAGTCGGCCACGCGCGACGGGCTCACGCGCATCTTCAACAAGAAGTACTTCCTCGACACGCTCCGCAAGGAGTTCGCGTACTGCCTGCGCCACCGCGTACCGCTGTCGCTGGTGATGTTCGACATCGACCACTTCAAGAAGATCAACGACACCTACGGGCACCCTGCGGGCGATCACGTGCTCCAGAAGGTCGCGGCGAAGGTGAGCGAGACGGTGCGGCAGGAAGACCTGTTCGCGCGCTACGGCGGTGAGGAGTTCGCGTTGATGCTGCGTGAGTCGGCGGCTGACAACGCCATTCGCTGCGCCGAGCGCTGCCGCCGCGCCATCGACGGCGCCGACTTCGTCTTCAACGGCACGCCGATCAAGGTGACCATTTCGCTCGGTGTCGCGACGCTCTTCGACTCCGACTTCGCGCAGCCCGAAGATCTGATTGGCGCGGCCGACAAGTACCTCTACCGCGCGAAGCGTGGCGGCCGAAACCGCGTCGACGCCTCCGACATCAGCGGTCCCTGATCAGAACGCGAGTCGGCCTCGTGCTCATCGACCACGAAGCGCCTGTTCGTGTGGCACATGAAGCACCACGAGAACGCCTCGAGCCGTTCTGAAGACGGCGTTCTCGCGCGAGGTTCCTTCGTCACCGTGTTGCGCGCGCGACCTTCAGGTCAGGGCGCGACGGGCGGAATCGCTGGCGGCACGGGCGCGTCGTGCGTCGGATCGACGGCCGAGTCGTAGAACTCCACCCGGTTTCCACCACGCGCCATCGCCTGGGTGAGACCATCGTGGGCCTGGCGAACGAGGTCAGAGAAGCCGTACTCGCGCCCTGGTTCGCCCGCCGCGACGCCCACCGAGATGGTCGGGTGCAGCACCTCTTCGTCGGCCTGCAGGCTCGCGCGCGAGACGCGCTCACAGATGCGCCGGGCGACGATGAGCGAACCGGCGAGATCGGTGTGCGGCATCAACAGCAGCACCCGGTCACTCGAGTACTGCACGGGGTAATCGGTGTCGCGCAGCGACCGGCGAATCGCCAGCGCGAGCCCGCCCATCAACTGCGACTGCACCTTCGCTCGATGCGCTCCAGAGAGCGGGTCGAAGGCGAGCAGGGCCAGCGCGAGCGGGAAGCCGTAGCGGCGCGCGCGTTTCACCTCGACGAAGAGCACCTCTTTGAAGTGGCCGAACGTGTAGAAGTTCGTCGTCGGGTCGAGAATGCCCTCGCCCTGCCGCGCTGCGGGGGCCGGGCTCGGCGTCTCCCCCGAGGGCCGGTTTGCCCACTCCGCCAGGCGCACCTTCAAGTCGTTCACCGAGACGGGCAGCGGCAGCACCGCGTCGGCGAAGGCGGCCTTGAAGCCCTTCGACTGCGCGGCGAGCACCAGCGCGTTGGGGGCCTTCTCCCGAACGAGCCGGGCCAGCCGCGACGGAGACTTCGCAGACGCGCCCAGCACCACGAGCTGCTCCTTGCTCAGCGCCTCGGCTTCGGTCGCGGACGTGACGGTGAGACCAGCCTTCTTGAGGCTCGCGGCGAGGGCCTTCCACCGGGCCTGGTTCGGTTCGATGACAGCGGCGTGCTTGAGCTTCATTCGGGGGCTGACTCCTTCACGGCGTGACGCCCAGTCTACGCAAGCCCTCGGTGGCTGCCATTTTCACGCGCGCTTCGGCGTCGGTCTTCGAGGCTTTGGCGAGCGCTGACACCGCGAGCGGGCCACCGACGTCTGCCAACAGACCTGCAGCAGCGATGCGAACCTCGGCGTCGGCGTCTTGCCCCAGTCGCGTGATGACGAGCGGTTGCGCCTTCCGAGCGTCGAGGGTGGCCATCGCTTTCAGCGCCTCGGCCCGAACCACCGGCGCCTGATGATCGAGGAGGGGTGTGAGCCGTGCCGCGAGCGCCGTCAGCCGATGCGCGCCGATCGCCTGCGCCGCACCTGCCAGCACCTCCTCCGCAGAAGACGTGAGCGCCGACTCGACCAGCGGAACGATGCTGGGCTCCCGCGGTAGATTCAGCACCGCCCGCATCACGCCTGCCTGCAAGGTGACGTTCGGCGCCTGCGAGGCCTCGGTCAGATCGGCGACCGACGCCTTGCGCGCGCAACCGGCCAGCGACACGAGCGCTTCGGCGCGCACGGCGTCGGGTTGCGTCTCGTCTTTCCACGTGCGGCGGGTGAGGGTGATGCACGCGGGATCATCGACGTCGGCGAGCAGCGTCAACCAGCGGCGCTTCTCGGCAGCTGGCGCGGGCGTCGTGCCCGAGAGCCTCGCCTCTGCGGCTTCCGTCACGCTCCGGCCTTCTCCTCGGGCGATCGCGCGCGCCGCGTTCATTCGAATCGAGGCCTGTTGGTCGTTCAGCGCGATGAGCAGCTCCGACGCGCTCAGCGGCGCGATGGGGGCCAGCGCGACGACGGCCTGCCGACGCGCGTCCTTCTCGGTCGACGAGAGCAGGGGGCGGTTGCGGTCGCGCAGCTTCGAGTAGACGGCGAGCAGCCGATTCACCTGCGGGGCGTCACGCTCGGTCGCGTCTTTCAGAATCGCGAGGCCGACGGGAGGGCCGCCCCGCTCCGCGTGCAGCACGAGCAGGTTCGCGAGCGTCTCATCGGCTTCGACCGGCTTCACCATCATGAGATCGAGCACCACGCGCGCAGGTCCGGTACCCCGGCCAGCCGAGACGAGCCGCAGGGCTTCGTGTGCGTGGTTCACGTCGGGCGAGAGCAGCTCGTCAGCGCCTGCGAGATAGACGGCGCCCTCGATCGTCTTGCACGCGGCGACTGCCTCCTGCCGAACGGCGAGCAGCGAATCGAGGGTGCGTGTCTGGGCGCCCGCGGCGAACAGCGCCGTGACACACCAGCGCTTGCGTTCATCGCCCTGCGACTCGGTGACCCGGTTGGCGAGCGAACGTTCGGCCGTCGTCTTCGGGGTCAGCTTCGCTTCGGCCCGAAACGCGCTCCAGCGCACCAGCCAGTCATCGTCGGTGAACGCACCAGCTGGAACCTGGGACAACTTGAAGAGCCAGCTCATCTGCTCGGCGTCGAGCCCGCACTTGAGACACGACCCGCGCGCCTTGGGAAGCTCGAGGTACTTCTCGCAGGGCCGCCGACACCGCGCGCTGATGTCTCGCGACTGACCCATCACTGGCCAGGCAGAAAGAAGGAGGACGACGAACAGGTGTCGCACCGGAGCCGATGGTAGCCTCTTTGCCGATGATCCGTCGCGCCTTCCTGCTGGCCGTTCTGCTGTTGGCTTCTCTCGCGCTGGCCAAAGACAAGATGGGAGAGACGCGCGAAGTGCTCAGCGCGCTGGCTTCGGGCTCGATGTCTCCGACGCAGGCCGCCAACCGCATCTCGTTCCTCGGCACCGAAGCCGCTGCGACCGACGCACTGGCCTTCGCGCTGCGCCAGCCCATCGACACCAGGGTTCGCAACGCCTACTTCGAGGTGCTCTCGCAGATCGCCACGCCGCACCCCGAGCTGCTCACCCCTGCGACCAACGCGGCGCGCGCCACCGACGATCTCTCGTTTCGCATGAACGGCCTTCGCATTCTCGGCCGCCTCAAGCAGCCCTCGAGCGTGAAGGTGCTGACGCCGTTGTTGACCGACAAGGTGCTGGGCGTGCGCCGCGAAAGCGCGAAGGCGCTCGTTGCCATCAACGGCACGAAGGGCGCGGGCGAGCTCCTCGCGGCAGCGAAGGTGGAGGACGACCCCGAGACGCGCGCGCTGATGCTCATCGGCGTCGGAAAGCTCGGTGACCCGAAGCAGGCGAAGGGGCTCGAGAGCCTGCTCGACTCCTCGAGCGAATCGACCCGCCTCGCCGCGACCCAGGCGCTCTGCGCGCTCGGCTCGAAGAAGGGGCTCGAGGCCGCGAAGAAGCTGCTCGCCTCGAAGGACAAGTACGAACGGCTGCAGGGCGTGATGCTGTTCGACGGCGCGTCGGCGAAGGTCGCGGGGCCGGTGCTGACGCCGATGTTGCAAGACACCGAGGTCTCGGTTCGCGCTCGCACGGCGAAGCTGCTGGCGCAGGGCGGAGACTCGAAGCTCGTCGAGTGGATGGTGATCGAGAGCTACAAGGCCCCGACCGACGATCGGCTCGTCTACGAGACCGAGCTCGAGCAGCTGCGGCTCACCGACGATCAGCGCTCGATCATCTTGAAGAAGGCAGGCCTGAAGTGACCTTCGTGGTGATGGCGCTGGTCGCCGTCGCGCCGTGGCAGTCGCTCGATGGCGGTGCTCGCGCGGAGCAGGTGCAGGCGCTGAAGGCGTTGCCCGTCGAGGCGCGGTTCCTCGCCGCGACCGAGGGGTTTCTCGGCACGCCGTACGTGCTCTCACCGCTCGGCGAAGGCGAAGGCCACGACCCCGACCCGCTGCTCCGCTACGACGCGGCCGACTGCGTGACGATGGTCGAGGAGTCGATGGCACTCGCGCTCGCGCCCGACGACGCGCGGGTGCTCGAGACGCTCAACCACATTCGGTACGAAGCCGAGCCTTCGTTCGACGGCCGCCTGCACGTGATGGAGGCCCAGTGGCTGCCGGTGAACCTCGCGCGGGGGCTGCTCGAAGACGTCACCCGCGAGTACGGCAAGGCGGCCACGAGACGTGTCTCGAAGCGCATCACCGAGGCGACGTGGCAGGAGAAGGGCGGCAAGGGGCTCGGGCTGTCACCGGCCGCGCAGGTGAAGGGCGAGTTCTTCATCGACCTCGTGCCCTCGGAGCAGGCGCCGGCGGTGTTGTCGATCGCTCCGGCCGGGCTGATCGTCGTCGTGGTGCGCGCCGATCGCCCGCGGCTGGTCTCGCGCATCACGCACGTGGGCGTGCTGGTGCAGAAGCCGAGCGGCCCCTTTCTTCGTCACGCCTCACGCAGCTTCAAGAAGGTCGTCGACGAGCCCGTCGAGCGGTACCTCAAGCGCAACCTGGAGTTCGGCGCGTGGACGGTCGAGGGCGTGTCGCTGTACCGCGTGCGTACGCCTGGCTGGCTCGATGCGGGAACGCCGCTGGTGGCCGAGGTCGACGCAGGAGCGCCCGACCTGGGGCTCACCGTCGACGCGGGAGCGCCGGTGCCCGTCGTGGTCGACACGTCGGTCGAGCCGAGTCGCCCGGCGCGTGGGTGCGGGTGCTCGGCGTTCGATGGTTCTGCGGTGCTGCTCGCGGTGCTGCTGTTACGCCGTCGGGTTCTCGCCTGAGAGGGCCTCTTCTTCGGCCGCCTTCTCGTTCTCGGCAGCGTCGCGGTCGATGGCCTCGAGCTCCTGCGCGACCAGCGGCGCCGCCTTCTCCATCGACTCCGACGCGACCAGCACGTCGAAGTAGGCGCGCTCGGCCGCGCCCAGGCCGCTCGACGAAGCGGCTCCACCCGCGCGGGTGAAAGCGTCGAGCCCCGCCTCGGTCAGCACCGCGACCAGCCGCTGCGCGGTGAGGTGATCGGTCGTCGTGGTCGCCACGGTGAAGGTGCGTGGATTCATGGGGCGCAAGCTAGCCGACTCGCGGGGAAGAGACCTCCATGAAGAATTGCCCCGACCCCCGGTTGGGTGTCAGGTGCGAGCCGCATGAATCGCGTCAAATTCCTCGTCTTCGCCCTCGTCGCGCTCGGTCTGTTTGGTTGGAGCCTCAAGCTGGCTCCCGCGCTCGGCGCCGACCGCAGCACGCAGGAGGCGTCGCTGTCGCTGGCGGGGGTGCCGTCAAGCCTCGCGCTGCGCCTCGAGACCCGGCGCTCCGAGCTGCAGGCCGCGGCGCTCAAGCTCGGGGCGTCGGCCGCGCTCACGAACCCGGGCCCCAGGGCCGCGAAGGTCGAACCGCCCACGGCCGACCGGTTCAACGCCGTGCGGGCTGCGGCGCTCGAGGGCGCCAGCGACGCGCTCAAGGCGAGCCTCGTCGTCGTCGTCTCGAACGAAGCGGGCGCGCTGGTGGCGCAGGGCGCTGCCGACGGTGCGGCGGCTCCCGAAGGCTTCGACGTGGCGGCCGTGAACGCCGCTGGTGGCGCTGGCGCCACCGTCTCGGTCTTCGGCGCACCACACCTCTTCTTCGCCTTGCCGATGGTCATCTCGGACAAGAACGAGGTGAAGTCGGCCGGCCTCGCTGCGGTCGGCGCGCCCCTCGTCGACGCCAAGACCATCCTCTCCGGCTTCAAGGGTGAGCTGCACCTCGACAGCGTCGCGCTGCTCTCAGACGGCAAGGTGGTCGCGGTCGACGGTGACAAGGCCGCGATGGACTCCCTGGTGAAGTCGCTCAAGCCGGGCGCCATCACGCCGGTGAGCGAAGGCGCGATCGAGCAGGTCGGGCCCATCGCGTTGCCGATGATGAGCAGCCTCACGCAGCGGCTCGCGCTGCGTCGGCCCATTGCGGGCACGCCGTTCGAGGTGCTCGCCACCGTGTCGTCGGCCGAAGATCTCATCGCGCTGGCGGGCTTCCAGAAGTTCGGGCTGGGCGCGTTGATCGGCCTGTTCCTGCTCTCCATCGCCGTCACTGCGCTCCTCAAGGGCGAAGAAGAGGGCGCGTCGATGGTGATGCCGCCTCCGCTCCCTGCGCCTCCGAGCCGGTCGACGGTGCAGCCTGCGCTCGCCGAGCCGGCGCCCGTCGAGGCCGCGCCCCATCACGCCCCCGAAGCGAGCCCCGACGACTTCAACTTCCCCGCGAGCCCCCAGCCTTCTCAGCCGCCTCCGCCGAAGCCGGTCACCGCGCAGGCGCCTGCGTACCAGCCCGAGCCGCCGAGCAACCCCTTCGAGGACGAACCCGCAGCCGATCCCTTCGCGAGCCTCGCGCCGTCTCCTGCGCCCGCTCCCGCTGCCGCCCCGCCAACGTACCCGACCTCACGCCCGCCGCCTCCGGTGCAGACGTCGAACCAGGCGGCGTTTCAGCCCACGCCCGCGCCTCCCCCGGCTGCGCCGCCTCCTGCTCGCAACGCGCCCCTCGCAAACCCGTTCGACGACGAAGAGGGCGCGCGCACGATGGCGTACCCCGTCTTCAAGCCCGCTCCGGGCGCCAACCCCAGCGCTCCGCCCCCCTCGATGGATCCCTTCGCGATGGCCTCGGCCCAGCTCTCGCCCGAAGAGCAGAGCGGTGGCGAGAGCGACTACAACCCCGACGCCACGCGCGTCGCGGCCGTGCCCGCCGAGCTGATCAAGGCCGCGCGCCAGACGGGCTCCTCGGGGCACACCGGTGAACGCCAGGCGCTCTCTCCGAAGGTGACGTCGGCGGCACCGAAGGTGAGCTCGGTGATTGGCGCGGCCGCTCCTGGCCTCGACGAAGAGCGTCACTTCCAGGACGTGTTCAAGGAGTTCGTCGCCACCCGCGAGAAGTGCAAGGAGCCGGCGGACGGCCTCACCTACGACAAGTTCAAGGCGAAGCTCCTCAAGAACAAGGAGCAGCTCGTGCAGAAGTACAACTGCAAGAGCGTTCGGTTTCAGGTCTACGTCAAAGACGGCAAGGCAGCGCTCAAGGCCACGCCCGTCAAAGAGTGACGCTCCCGCGACACTGACGTGATTTCGGTCAGCGGCTCTGGCGCGCGCGGCAGCCTTGTCGTGCGGCGCCCCGGCTCCTTCGACTGTCATTCAGGTTTCCTTCCAACCCCTCGAATTGACGCGCCGATTTCGACGCGGGCAGAAGTTCGGCCCCGTCAGGAAAATGGCATGTCGGTTGCTGTGAGTGGCGCCACCTGACGTGGCTGGGTGGCGGGGTGGTGGGGTTCTCACGGCGCGGGTTCTCGGGTGGAGTGCTCGCCGTCGTTGGAAGGGAGCGGTCGATGTCGAGTGATGTTCTGAGACTGGTGCGTGAACCTGCAGCCGAGCCGTCTGGCCGTGAGGCCGAGCTGTCGCTGCTGCTGCGCGAGCACGATGAAGCGAAGGCGACGGGTCGACCGCGCTTCGTCTTCGTGCGGGGCGCGCGAGGCGTCGGCAAGTCGTATCTGACGTCGTTGCTCACGGCGGCCGTCTCGAGGCGAGGCGTGCCGGTGTTCGAGGCCGGCAGTGGCCGTGACGTTCGCCGCACGTGGGGCCTGATGGCGCCGCTCGTGAATGAGCTGCTCGTCTCGGCTGGCCGCTCTGGCGTGCCGCAGGCGAAGGTCGGAGAGCTGGCGTCGGCGCTCGAGCCGCTCCGCTCGAGCAACGCGCAGGGCCGCGTCGAAGATCGCCGGCTCGCCCTGTATGACGCCGCCAGCGAGCTGGTGACGCTCTCGGGCCGGTCGAACCCGGTCTTCATTCTGCCCGACCTCGACGAAGCTGACCGCGCCTCGTTGGAGCTGCTGCGCTACCTGCTCGCCGTCGTCTCGACGCCCGAGTCGAAGGCCGGTGGGCTCTTCGTGCTGACCTTCCGCGACGCCGACGTGCTGCCCGAGCCGCTGGCAGAGATCGTCTCGCGTCTCTCGGCCCGCACGCTCGCGCTGTCGGGCTTCGACATCGAGGGTATTCGCTCGTTCCTCTCGCGCAGTGACGTCGCGCAGAAGCTGCTCGACGTGACGGGCGGCAACCCTGAAGCGCTCGGTGAGCTGCTCGAGCGCCCCGTCGCCGCGGCCGACTTCTTCCTTCGCCGCGTCGAGCGCCTGCCCGAGTCCCAGCGTGCGCTGCTCAACGTGCTCGCGGTGAGCCCCGAGGCGCTGTCGGTCGACATGCTGGCCGAGACGATGGCGGCCGAGCCCTCCTCGACGGCCGCGATTCTCGATGCGCTCAAGCGTGAGCGGCTCGCGATGGTGCGTGTCGTCGACGGCCGTGCGCTGTGGCGCTTCGGTCGTGACCCCGAGAAGCAGGCGTATCGCGCGACGTTGTCGCACGAGCTGGTGACCTCGACCGCGCGCCGTCTCGGCATGGTGCTGGCGGTGTCTGGCTCGCTGCTGCCCGCCGCCGAGCTGCTGCTCGAGACGGCTCCCTCCGACGCCGCAGACGTCGCCCTCGAAGCGGCTGCGCTGCTGGTCCGTCAGGGGGCCCTCGAAGACGCTTCGCTCATGTACGAGCGCGTGCTGCCGCTCGTCGATGGTGCGACCCGCGCCACCGTGACGGCGGAGTGGTCGAAGGTGCTCGCGGCCCTCGGCGAGTCTGCGGCTGCTGCCCGGCGTTCGCTCGAGGCGGCGCGGCTGGGTCCTGCTGGCGACGCGGCAGGCCGTGTGCTCGACGCGGCCAAGCTGCTGCTCAAGGGCGGCAAGCTCGTTCGTGCGCGTGCGTTGCTCGATGTGTTGCTGAAGGCGTCGCCCGCCGATGCGCGTGTTCGTGCGGCCATCGCCGAGTCGGCGCTGCTCTCGGGGGACGCCAGAGGCGCCATGGAGCGCGCGCAGGCATGGCTCACCGACAACGCGTCTGATGTCACCAACGCCCTCGCGTTCCGCAACGTGCTCGGCAAGGCGCTGCTCGTGCAGGGCAACGCCGGAGAGGCGCTGACGGTCTTCGCAGAGAACGCAGAGGCCGCCGAGGCGCAGGGCAACCCGAAGGAAGCCGCCCTGGCCCGCCTCAACGAGGGCGTCGCGGCCTACAAGAAGGGCGATCGGCAGAAGGCCATCGCGTGCTGGGAGTCGCTGCCGTCGACCGATCGTCGTGTCGCAGCCGTCGCGCACGCGAACCTCGGCTCGCTCTACGCCGAGTCGGGTGACTTCGAGCTCGCGCTCGATCACCTGTCGCGCTCGTTGCAGTCGTTCTCGCGCTTCTCGCAGGGCCGTGACGTCGTCATGGCGGCCTCGAACCTGGCCCGCCTGCACCACTTCCTCGGTGACTTCGAGCGCGCGACCGAGCTGTCGGAGCACGCGCTGAACCGCGCGAAGGCGCTCAAGGAGCTGTACCTCGAGGCCAGCGCGCAGCTCACGCTCGGTGCCGTGCTGCTCGATCAGCGTCAGCTGCCCGAGGCGATTCGCCGGCTCGATGAGGCGCGGGTCGGCTTCGAGAAGGTCGGCAACGACGGCTACGCGGCGCTCGCAGCAGCGCTGAAGGCGCGCGCGCACCTCGCCTCGTCCGAGCGCGCGCAGGCCGAGGTCGAGCTCAACCGCCGCTGCGTCGACAAGGGCGTGGCGCAGGCGCAGGCGTCGATGCTCGAGGTCGAGCTCACGCGCGGCGAGCTGTGCCTCGCGCTCAACGACCTGCACGGCGCCTCTCGCGCGGCCTCGCGGGCCCGTGAAGCGCTGCTCGACCGCCCCGACCTCGAGGGCCCGGTGCGCACGTATTTCCTCATGGGCAAGCTGCGCATCGCCGCGGCCGACGCTTCGGGAG
>JAEUJR010001121.1 GCA_016793585.1 Archangium sp. | reverse complement strand
TCGCTGTGGGCCGCGTTGGCGAAGTCGTCTTTGGTGATCTGCTCGGCGACGTTCGGCAGAACGGCGTTGTCCATCACGATGGCGCCGAGCACGGCGCGCTCAGCCGCGAGATCTTCGTAGACGCGTGGTTGCAGGCTCACGCCGCCTTCATACCGTCTTGCGAGGCGTTCGACAGTCGCTACAGCGGGAGCCGAAACGGCGCGTCTTCGAGCACGAACTCGACCTTTCGGAGCAGCTCGAGCGTCGGCTGATCCGTGGCGCCCAGCGCGGTGGCGCGCCGGAGCAGAATGGAGGCGCCCAGCAGGCTGCCCTGGGCGTCGAGCTCCTGCGCGACCTCGAACAGGAGCTTTCGATCGTCGGGGCTCTTCTCGAGCGCCGCGAGCTTCGCCGGCGGCTTCTCTGCACCCTCGAGCCACAAGGGGCAGGCCTCGGGTTGCTTCGCAACCGGCTTCGCGTACGCACCCTTGAGGCTGCGCTGAATGAGCGCCGCGAGCCCGTTCGAGTGACTCGTCTGGGCGGCTGACACGTCGTCGCACGCTCCGAGCACCACGAGGAAGAAGCCCGGGTTCAGCCCTTCGACCCCCTTCGACTCGATCAGCTTCGGGAAGCCAGACGAGAGGCGCAGCTCCTTCGGGAGCACGAGGGCCCTCTGCAGCTTCTCGGCTTCGCTCTTTGCCTTCGCTCCCGAAGCGATGAACAGCCTGCTGCCGGGAGCGCCTGCGACGGCCACCGCGACGAGCAGGCTCAGCATCACTCGGCCTCGTCGTTGCTGGCTCCGCTCGCGCGAATCACGAACTCGACGCGACGGTTGTTGGAGCGCCCCGCCTCGGTCTTGTTCGAGTCTGCCGGCCGATCGGGCCCGAAGCCCTTCGCCTGCAGCCGCGTGCCGTCGACGCCCTGGTGAATGAGGTAGTCCTTCACCGAGTTGGCGCGGCGCTGCGAGAGGCTGATGTTGTAGTCGCGGCCGCCCTGCGCGTCGGTGTGGCCCTCGACCCGAATGAGCTGAATCTCGGGGTGATCGCGCAACACGCTGGCGACGTTGTTCAGCAGCGGGAACGAGCGGGGAAGAATCGTCGCCTTCGCGGTCGCGAAGAAGACCTTCTCTTTGATGATCAGCTTCTCGCTGGTGATGATGACGAGCTGCTTCTGCTTCTCGGGGCAGCCCTGGTTCGACGCCGGGCCCTTCTCTTCGGGGCAGTTGTCGAACTTGTCCTCGACGCCGTCGCCGTCCTTGTCCTTCACGGGGCAGCCCTTGTTCTCCTTCGGGCCGGCCTCGTCGGGGCACGCGTCGTCTTTGTCCTCGGTGCCGTCGTTGTCGCGATCCTTCACGGGGCAGCCGTTGCGCTCGGGCGGGCCGGCCTCGGTCGGGCATTCGTCCTTCGCGTCGACGATGCCGTCACCGTCGGTGTCGATCTCGACGACCTTCACCACCGGGCAGCCGTTGTTCGCGAGTGGGCCCTTCTTGAGCGGGCACTTGTCGGAGACGTCGGGCACGCCGTCGCTGTCGTTGTCGGGGTCGGGGCAGCCGTCTTGATCCTTGTAGCTGTCGAAGTCCTCTGGCTCGAGCGGGCAGGTGTCGGCCGCGTTGAGAATGGTGTCGTTGTCGTCGTCGAGATCGGGGCACTGCTGCGGCGTGTGTTTGCGGCCGCTCGAGCAGGGGTCGTTGTCGTCGGGCCTGATGCCGACGCCGCCGAGCACGCGTACGGTGGGAGTCCCGGGCAGACTGCCGAAGCCAGGCCCCGCCATCAGGAAGAGCTCGATCGGGCCGATGGGGAAACGGGCTCCGCCGAGCAATTCGAAGC
Organism: Archangium sp.; assembly: GCA_016793585.1. The sequence continues at coordinate 13,087 of JAEUJR010001121.1, read as the reverse complement.
CAGCAGGCGTCTCACCACCACCGAGCGGAACGAGGGTGTGGAACGAGCCCTCGAACCGCACGCCGTCACCGGTGCTGCCCACCAGCGCACGCAGGCCGAGCTGGCTGCCGATCTGATCGCGCACGAAGGTGGCGTTCGACAGGTTGACGGCCGAGGGCCGCACGTAGCCGGTCACCTCTCCGCCGAAGCGCACGGGGCCGAAGTCACGGCCAGCCGACAGCTGCGGGAAGATGTTCCAGCCGCTCTCGACCGCGAGCGCGTTGCCCACGCCGAAGGGGAACGCGGTGCCGAGCTGAAACGCGAGGTCGACCGGCGCGTCGGCGAGCAGGCCACCCTTGCGCTGCGACAGAATGCCGAGGCGCACCGAGAGCCGGGGAGACGCGAGGCCGAAGCTGTCGGGCGAGATCACCTTCGCCACCTGCGAGAGATCGTCGCCGCCCTGGTAGATGACGAGCGGCACTTCGAGCGACGCCGTCAGCCACGAGGTGATGCCGTAGGCGACGCCCAGATGCAGGTTGAGCCGGTTGCCGACGAGCGCGCCCTGCCGCTGGTTGTCACGGAAGAGCACCAGCGGGTTGTTCTCGTAGTGAAAGGCGCCCCACGCGCGGAACTTCTTGTGAGGCAGCACGTCTCCCGTCGCCGCCCCGAGCCCGCCCAGCGGAGCGTCGTTGGGTGAGAAGCGCGTGAGCGAGAACGGCGGCAACGGCGTCGCCTCCTGCGCGAGCGCCGTGAGCGAGACGAGGACCCCAGCGAGGACGAAGCGGTTCATGAGTGGTGGCTTTGGCGCGCGCGGCGGCGGGTGACGAGAGCGAGAAGCGCCAGCACGAGCGGCGCGGCGTCGAACGACACGCTGCTGCAGCTGAGCAGGCCCTGACCCGCGTAGCGGACAGAGGGAATTCGAACGAAGAAGGGAACGTCGGTCGCGCGCGTTCCCTGGTTGCCAGCGGGGTCGAGCGCTTCGGCAGAGACGACGTGGTTGCCCTCGGCGAGCATGTTCGCAGGCACCGTGGTGCTCCACCGGCCCTGGGCGTCAGCCACCACGAAGAAGGCCTGTTTGCCGTCGAGGTAGATGGTGACGCGGGCGTTCGGCTCGGAGGTGCCCGAGATGTCGAAGGGCCGATCGATGTCGACCGCCGCGTTCTTCGCCGGCGTCACGATGACCGGCGGGTTCGGCGCCGTGGAGTCGACCGTGAACGCGACCTGCGTGGTGTCGGGGCCCGTGTTGCCGGCGCTGTCGGTCGCGCGCGCCTTCACCTCGTAGCGCCCGTCGGCGAGCTGCGTCGGCGGCGTGAAGACCCAGTCGCCGTTGGCGTCGGCCTGCGTGGTGCCGGCCTCCTGGCCGTTGATGAAGATCGTCACCGTGCTGTTCGGCTCTGCCGTGCCAGACATCATGGGCCGGCCCGACGTGATGACGCTCTCGATGCTCGGCAGCGTGATCACCGGAGCGTCGGGCGGCACCGTGTCCTTCCGCACCGCGCGCGAGTCCATGCCCGTGCCACCGGCCGTCATCTGCGAGGCGGTGACCGTCACCATCGCGCCATCGGGAACCGCCGTGACGTTGAGGGTGGTCGAGAAGAGGCCGTTGGTGCACGCCGTCATCGCCGTCACCGTGCCGACCGAGACCGCGACCTGCCCCGCGCCGCTCGTGCAGAAGCCCGTCACCTCGTACATCGGCGCGCGCATGGCGTTGATGACGGCGAGGCTGCCGAGAATGACGGTGGGCACGTTCTCGACGACGAAGGTGCGCGGCATCGACGCCGGCCCCTGATTCCCGGCACGGTCGGTCTGCTTCGCGGTGACTGCGTGCGAGCCGGCGCCCAGCGTGGTGGGGCACGACCAGGTGCCAGTCATCGTCGCGGTCGCCTGACACACCAGCGCCGTGCCTTCGTTCACCACGACGGTGGAGAACGGCTCGGCGGTGCCGGTGATCATCGGAGACAGGCCAGTGCGGCCGTTCTCGGCAGGCGTGACGATGGCCGCCGCTTGAGGCGCCATGGTGTCGATGGTGAACGTTCGCGCGGGTGACGCGGCCGAGAGGTTTCCAGCCGGGTCGGTCGCGGTCGACGTGAGCACGATCTGCCCGTCGGGGAGCGTCGACGACACGCAGCTCCACAGCCCGTTCGCCGGCGTGATGGTGGTGCACACCGTCATGCCGTTGCGAATCACGCGCACCGTGCTGCCCGGCTCTGCGGTGCCAGTGAGCGTCGGCGTCGTGTCGTTGCTGATGCTCATCTCAGCGGGGCGGGTGAACGTGGGCGCCGAGGGCACCATCGTGTCTTTCACCGTGTTGCGCGTGTCGTTGCCCGTGCCCGAGGGGTTCGTCTGCGCCGCGACGATGGTGACGGCCGCGGCATCGGCGACCGAGGTGACGACGACGGTGGTGCTGAAGGTGCCTGCAGGGCAGGGCGCCGAGGCGTTGACCGCGCCCACGGTGATGGTGACGACGCCGGCCGACGTCGTGCACGAACCCGAGACGGGGTAGGCCGAAGCGTTCATTCCGTTGATGGGCCCCGGCGTGTCGAGCGTGACGGTGGGCACGGCGGCGACGGTGAACTGCCGGGCCGCAGACGGCGGTGAGAGGTTGCCGCTGACGTCACGCTGGGTGGCGGTGATGGAGCGCGTGCCTGGTTGATACGTGGTCGGGCAGCTCCACTGGCCGCTCGCGTTCGCCGTCACGCTGCACACGAGCACCGAGCCCTCGGTCACGCTCACCGTCGCGTTGGCCTCGGCCGTACCCGCGATGGTGGGGTTGATGCCGACGGTCGCGCCCTGCGCGGGGTTGGTGATGACAGGCGCCGCCGGAGCGCCGGTGTCGACGTTGAAGTTGCGCGCCGGCGAGACGGCCGAGACGTTGCCCACCGCGTCGGTGGCGGTCGCGGTGATGGTGACGGCCCCATCGGGGATCGTGCCGGCGACGCAGCTCCACACCCCGTTGGCGGGCACCGTGACGGTGCAGACGGTGGTGGCGCCGCGGCGAACGACGAGGCTCGCGCCGGCTTCTCCCGTGCCCGTGATGGTGGGCGTCGCGGTGTTGATCGTCGCGCCTTCGACGGGCGTCGTGAAGGCGGGCGCGGCCGGAGCGACCGTGTCTTTCTGCGTGGTGCGCGTGTCGGTGCCGGTGCCGGTGACGTTCATCTGCGACGCCGTCACGGTGATGCTCGCTCCATCCATCAACGCGGTGACGTTCACCGTGGCGCTGAAGCTCCCGCTGGCGCACGAGGCCGTCGTCGAGACCGAGCCGACCTGCAACGTCACCGTGCCCGCGGCCGCAGTACAGGTGCCCGTCACCGGGTACGTCGCGGCGTTCATCGAAGTGATCGCGGGTGGCGTCGCGAGCGTCACGGTCGGCACGTTGGCGATGGTGAAGCTGCGGTTGGGCGCCGCGGGGCTCGCGTTGTTCGCCCGGTCGCGCTGGGTGGCCGAGATCGTGCGCATCGACGGACCGAAGGTGGTGGCGCAGCTCCACTGGCCCAGGTTGTTCGCGGTGACGGTGCAGACGGTGCCTGCGCCCTCGGTGACGGTGACGGTCGCGAACGCTTCGCAGGTGCCCGAGATGGTCGGGTTCGGGCCCACCGTCGCGCTCTGGGCCGGGCTGCTGATGATCGGCGCCGCCGGCGGGGTGGTGTCGATGGTGATGGTGCGTGGGGCCGAGACGACCGACGTGTTGCCGGCGGGATCGGTCGCGGTGGTCGTCAGGGTGCGGCTGCCGTCGGCGATGGTCGAGGTCGTGCAGGTCCACACGCCGTTGCCCTGCGCGAGTGCGGTGCAGACGGTGACTCCGCCCACGATGACGCGAACGGTGCTGCCGGGCTCGGCCGTGCCCGAGACGGTGGGCGTCGCGCTGCCGACGAAGGCGCCGTCAACGGGTGTGGTGAAGACGGGCGTCGCAGGCGAGGTGGTGTCCTTCGAGGTCGGCCGCGAGCTGGTGCCCGTGCCCGCGAAGTTCGTCTGCGCGGCGCTCACCGTGATCGAGGGCCCGTCAGCCAGCCCCGCCACGTTCACCGACGTCGAGAAGGTGCCGCCCGTGCAGGGCGTGCCCACGACCACCGAGCCCACCGTCACCGTCACCTGTCCGGCCGTCACCTGACACGAGCCCGAGACCGAGTACGCGGTGGCGTTCGAGAGGTTGATGATGCCCGGCGAGTCGAGCGTGACGACGGGCGCGCTCTGCACCACCGACAACGTCTGATCGCTCACCTGGTTTTCGACCACCGACAGGTTCGAGATGTTGGTGCGGCCGTTGACGTAGGCCCCGGGTACGCTCGCGGTGACGTTGACGGTGACCGTGCAGCGCTGCGTGAGCGGAGCGAGACTGCCGCTCTGCAGTCGAACCGTGTTCGGAGTGGCCGAGGTGTTGAGGGTCACCGTGCCGCCGCAGCTGTTGGTGAAGGCCGTGTTGGCGAGCAACAGGTTCGTCGGCAGGTTGTCCTGGAAGCCGAGGTTGCCCTGGGCGGGCGCTCCGGGAACGTTGTCGATGGTGAAGGTGAGGGTCGTGGCCGAGCCCGCCGAGATCGCGGTCGTGCCGAAGGCCTTCGAGAGCGTCGGCTGGTACGAGAAGAACGTCAGATCGTTCGCGACGATCTGCGTGCCCGGCGCCGACCCGAAGTTCCACATGATGGCAAAGCCGTTGTCCTGCACCGTCGAGTCGACCCAGTTGTTGAAGGTGTTCGCGCCCAGAACGTTGTTGCCGCCGCCCGAGCCCATCGGGCACAGCGCGTCGCGAAAGACGCACTCGTAGAACCCGCCGTAGTACCCCGTCCACGGCACGCCGCCGCGGTAGCGCCAGGCGAGCACGATGTTCGAGAGTTGGCGGAAGCCACCCACCACCGTCGGAGGTCCCTGCACGAAGAAGCTCGGCCCGTTGTCGTCACCACCGAGGTACGCATCGAGCGCGTGGTACAGGCGCACCGGCACCGTGTTGCCCGAGGGAATCGTCAGCGTGTGCGTCACCGTGACGAAGTCGTTGGGGAAGACGTAGTCGTACCGAACCGAGACGTCGTAGTTGCGGCCGGCCACCGTCGCGCGCAGCACCGTCGTCGCCGAGCCCGAGCCGTTCGCCTGCGGCGTGAGCGTGTTGCTGATGGGCGTGAACTCCGCCGCCGTGATTCCCGCGACAGGAGCCGTCGCGAAGTGCAGCGGCCCGAAGACGTTGGTGGTGCCCACCGCCAGGTAGACGCCGTTCGACAGGCCGGTGACGACGCCGGGGTTGGTGGTGGCTCCCGGGGTGGCCGTCTGCGAGTAGAACTGGCCGGTGCCGTTGCGAATGACCTGCACCTGGCCTGTCGGGCCGACGTGCACTCGAATGCCTGTGCCGGGGCCGGTGCCGCCCGTCGGGTTGATGGTGACCTGGGCGAACGCCAACGTGGGAACGAGAGCCAACAGAACCAGCGGATTTCTTGGCGTAGTCATGACGCTCCCCGGGCTTCGACGCGCCGCGGCGCTACGCCACGAAGGGCCTGAGCGTCAAGGCCAGCTTGGCGTCGTCACCCGGCGGCGTCAGTCGCGCGCTCGAAGCGACTTGATCGCCGCACGAGCTCGACGTGTCACGCCCTCGCGCCGGCGTCGTGAATCTGAGGGCGCACGGCGAGTCTGTCTCGACGCCTCGGGGCACATTCCTGCTATGGAGCGCGTCGCAATGAACCGCATGAAGCCCAGCGTGAAGATGGTGATGGCGCTCGCCGTGATCGCAGAGGTCGCGCTCGCAGGCCCCGGCCCCGAGATCGCGGCGCAGAAGGAGCTGAAGAAGGTCCTCGCGAAGAAAGGCGACGTCGTCGCCGGCAAGGATCGGTACCAGGCCGCGTGTGCTTCGTGTCACCTCGACACCGGCGCCGGCCAACCCGACGGAACGTTTCCGCAGCTCGCCGGCCAGCACCCGGCCGTCGTCCTCAAGCAGCTGGCTGACATTCGCGCCGGAGCCCGCGAGAACAACGTGATGCTCGGCGCCGCTCAGTCGCTCTCGGAGCAGGACATGGCGGACATCGCCGCGTTCCTGAAGATCCTGCCGATTCCCCGCGACAACGGGCGCGGCGAAGGTGAGTTCCTCGACGACGGGCAGGTGCTCTACAAGCGCGACTGCGTCTCGTGTCATGGCCGCAGCGGAGAAGGCGACGCCAAGACGTACACGCCGGTGCTCGCGGGCCAGCACTACAAGTATCTGCTGCGTCAGATGACCGACATTCGCGACGGCAAACGGCTCAACGCGAACCCGAAGATGATGGAAGCGATCAAGGGCTACACCGACACCCAGGTGCTCGCGGTGACCGACTTCATGTCGCGCCTCGTGATGCCCGAGCTGCCGAAGAAGAAGAAGTAGCCAGCAGCGTTCGCAGCTCGTGCACGAGTTCACCGGGCCGTTCGTCGAGGGCGGCCCAGGTCCACTGCAGCACCCGGTAGCCACGGGCCGTCAGCGCGTTGATGCGTCGGCGGTCGGCTTCGAACGACGCGACCGTCGAGTGCCACGCATACCCATCGGCTTCGATCACGACCGGCGCTTCGGCGAAGGTGAAGTCGAGCCTGAAGCGGCGGCCACGAACCCGCACTCTCGTCTGGCGTGCCGGAGCGGGAAAGCCGTGCTCGTCGAGGAAGGTCAGCACCCGCGACTCGAGCTCGCTCTCGGGAATGCCCTCGTCTCCGGTGCGCCGCGCCACGAGCCGCCTCAGCAGCCCGCTGCCCGGTTCGCCCGCGCGCCGCGACAGCAACGACTCCAGGCGCTCGGTGGTCGTCAGCTTCTTCCTCAGCGCGTCATCGAGCGCCGCCGCGACGTCGGGCTCGGCCTCGTCCAGGCACAGATCGAGCAGGGTTCGTTCGACCGACGTCACCTTGAGGCCCTGCGTCAGACCCACCTCGCGAGGGAGCAGCAGCTTTCGACGAACGAAGCGCAGACCTGGCGGCGCAGGCGTGTGAATCGTCGATGAGAGGGTGATGGGGCTGGTCTCGTCGGTGAACCGCGCGAGGCCCCAGAGCGCAGCAGCCGTTCGGTGCGAGAACGTCGCGCGTGGGGCCCACAGCGCCGCGGCGCGCAGCTGCTTCATCCACGTCTCGGGAGCGCCCTCCATCGCGTAGACCGACGGCAGCACGCGACGCCACCGGCCCGACCGCACGCGGCGCTTGATCTGATCGACCGTCATGCCCTTCGCGCGCGCCTGCGAAAGACTCACCACCCCGTGCTGACACGAGGCCACCATCACCACCGCCCGCTCCGCCGAGTGCATCGCCCCTCCCGCCGGCGTGCTGTAGCAGCCAGGGCTGACATCGAAGCCGCCGCTCGCTCCGTTCGAAGGGCGGAATCCGCACCTGAAACGGAGAGAGGCGGGCCGGCGAAGCGAAGGCGCGAGGGTGGGCTGGGCGAATGATTGAACGGCTCAACGGAGCCATGAGCCGCGCCCATTCATACGGGCGCTATCCGTTGCCCAGCCTGCTCGCGTTCTGTAAGCCGCCGCGCATGCTCTCGTTTCTCGACACCTTCGCCCGCCGTCACGTTGGTCCGTCCTCCCGAGACATGGAGGCGATGCTCGCCGCCGTGAAGGCGCCCTCGCTCGACGCCCTCATCGATCAGACCGTGCCGAAGAACATTCGCGCGAAGAAGGCGCTCTCGCTGCCTGCCGCCAAGGGCGAGGCCGAGCTGCTCGCCGAGCTCAAGTCGATCGCGTCGAAGAACCAGGTCTTCACCTCGTTCATCGGGCAGGGCTACCACGGCACGCTCACTCCGGGCGTCGTGCTCCGCAACGTGCTGCTGAACCCGGGCTGGTACACCGCGTACACGCCCTACCAGGCCGAGATCGCACAGGGCCGCCTCGAGGCGCTGCTCAACTTCCAGACGATGATCGGTGACCTCACGGGCATGCCGATCGCCAACGCGTCGCTGCTCGACGAAGGCACCGCGGCCGCCGAGGCCATGCACCTCGCCCACTCGATGGCGAAAGACGCCGAGGCGAAGACGATGTTCGTGTCGTCGCTCTGCCACCCGCAGACGATCGAGGTCGTGAAGACTCGCGCGAAGCCGCTCGGCGTCGAGATCGTCGTCGGCGACCACCGCACCTTCGACTTCGGCAAGAAGTGCTTCGCCGTGCTCGTGCAGTACCCGGCCACCGACGGCGCGGTCATCGACTACCGGCCCTTCGTCGAGAAGGCCCACGCGAACAGCGCGTTGGTGGTGATGGCCGCCGATCTGCTCTCGCTGTGCCTGCTCACCTCGCCCGGAGAGCTGGGGGCCGACGTCTCGATCGGCTCGGCCCAGCGCTTCGGCGTGCCCATGGGCTTCGGCGGCCCCCACGCGGCGTTCCTCTCGACGAAGGCCGAGTTCGCCCGTTCGATGCCCGGTCGCATCATCGGCGTCTCGGAAGACGCGAACGGCCACATGGCCCTGCGCATGGCGCTGCAGACGCGCGAGCAGCACATTCGTCGTGAGAAGGCGACCTCGAACATCTGCACCGCACAGGTGCTGCTCGCGGTGATGTCGTCGATGTACGGCGTGTACCACGGGCCCCAGGGCCTGCGCGCCATCGCCACCCGCGTGCACGCCCTCGCCCGCACCTTCGCCACCGGCGTCGCGAAGCTCGGCTTCAAGCTCGAACACGACGTGTTCTTCGACACCGTGTCGGTGAAGGTCGACGCGAAGCAGGGTGACTCGCTGGTGCAGGCGGCTCAGGCCGCGCGCATGAACCTGCGCCGCATCGACGCGACCCACCTCGGCGTCTCGATGGACGAGACGATCTCGGCCACCGACCTCGACAACCTGCTCGCGGTCTTCGCCGGCAAGAAGCCCGACTTCACCGCGAACGCGCTCGCGGCCGCGGCGAACGCCTCCCCCGTCTTCCCCGAGAGCCTGCGCCGCACCAGCGCGTACCTCACGCACCCCGTCTTCAACAGCCACCACACCGAGCACGAGATGCTCCGGTACATTCGTTCGCTCGAGGCGAAAGATCTCTCGCTGTGCCACAGCATGATCGCGCTCGGCTCGTGCACGATGAAGCTCAACGCCACGAGCGAGATGGACCCGGTGACCTGGCCCGAGTTCAACGGCCTGCACCCCTTCGCCCCCGAGGCGCAGTGGCCCGGCTACCGCCAGATCTTCAGCGACCTCGAGACCTGGCTCGCCGAGATCACCGGGTTCGCTGGTACGTCGCTGCAGCCCAACGCAGGCTCTCAGGGAGAGTACGCCGGCCTGCTCACCATTCGGGCCTACCAAGAGGCCCGCGGCCAGGGTCACCGCAACGTCTGCCTGATTCCCGCGTCGGCCCACGGCACCAACCCGGCCACCGCCGTGATGGCTGGCTACCAGGTCGTGGTGGTGAAGACCGATGAGGCCGGCAACGTCGACGTCGGCGATCTGAAGGCGAAGATCGCAGCGAACTCCGGCAAGGTCGGCGCGCTCATGGTGACGTACCCATCGACGCACGGCGTGTTCGAAGCCGCCATCACCGAGATCTGCGACCTCGTGCACGCCGAAGGTGGGCAGGTCTACATGGACGGCGCGAACATGAACGCGCAGGTCGGCCTCTGCCGCCCCGGAGACTTCGGCCCCGACGTCTGCCACCTGAACCTGCACAAGACCTTCGCGATCCCCCACGGCGGTGGTGGGCCGGGCATGGGCCCGATCTGCGTCGCGAAGCACCTCGTGCCGTTCTTGCCCGGGCACGTCAGCGCGAAGACCGGCGGCTCGAGCGGAGCGGTCTCGGCGGCGCCGTTCGGCAGCGCGAGCGTGCTGCTCATCTCGTGGATGTACATTCGTCTGCTCGGTCCCGACGGGCTCGCGGCCGCGACGAAGGCGGCCATTCTCAACGCGAACTACGTCGCCGAGCGCCTCGAGGCCGACTACCCGGTGCTCTACCGCGGCGCTCAGGGCCGGGTGGCGCACGAGTGCATTCTCGACATGCGCAAGCTGAAGGCGTCGAGCGGCGTCGAGGTCGAAGACATCGCCAAGCGCCTGATGGACTACGGCTTCCACGCGCCGACCGTCTCGTTCCCCGTCGCCAGCACCATGATGGTCGAGCCCACCGAGTCGGAGTCGAAGGGCGAGCTCGATCGGTTCATCGAGGCCATGAAGAGCATTCGCGCCGAGATCGCCGAGATCGAGGCCGGCAAGCTCCCGAAGGACAACAACCCGCTCAAGCACGCGCCGCACACCGCTGACGTGGCGACCGCCGACGAGTGGTCTCGCCCGTACTCGCGCCAGCGCGCCGTGTACCCGCTCGCCTGGGTCAAGAAGCACAAGTTCTGGCCCTCGGTCGGTCGCGTGAACAACGTGCTCGGTGATCGCAAGCTCGTCTGCAGCTGCCCGCCGATCGAGAGCTACATGTGAAGCGGTGGCGCCTCGTTGGAGGCTCCCTGCTCGCCGTGTTGCTCGTCGTCTACGCCGGGAACTGCGTGAAGAACGTGGTGACCGGCAACCGGGTCGCGAAGATCTGCCCGGCGCTCCAGGTCTCGGCCAACGAGCGCCTCGAGAACAGCCGGGTGCTCTTCACGCGCCTGTTCGAAGGTGACGCGCCGATCATCTTCCAGATGCCCGAGGCCGTCGTCGGCAGAACGTGCTCCCGGCTGCAGGGCGAGCTCGTCTGGTACCAGTGGAACCTCGGGCGCACCGTACGCATGGACGAGACGCGCGCCCTTCGTCAGGAGCTCATCGTCGTCATCGATCGCACCTTGCCGGTCTGTGTCGAGCGCGCGACGCGTGGCATCGCGGCCGACGAGCAGCTGCACCTCGAGCTCGCGACGACGAGCTGCCAGATGCTCAAGACGCTGCGCTCGACGCTCGACACGCCGGTGCAAGACGCGTCACCGTGGGGCATTGCCGAGCAGCTGGAGCGACTGACTCCGCACCGCGCCCAGGTCGCGAAAGGGCGCGAGTAGGGGGATCGTCGAGGGCCGAGCCCTGCTGGCGCCGTCCACCGACCACTCGTCCCACGGGCCGACCAGGCCACCGTCAGCCGCAGCACACCAGCGGGCTTTCACGTCGCAGCAGCGGGCGACGCACGTTGACGCTTCGCGGGCACCTTCCGGGCAGGGCCAAACGGGTCCTTCGACTCCGTCGACGTACTCGAGGTGCTGGAGCCCTCCGTCGCGGCCAACCTCGAGCCAGCGCCCGTGCTTCAGGTGGCGAACGTATTGGCGCGCGCGCGCGGCCGATGTGACGAGCGAGCCATCGGGCGCCGTCACGCGCAACGGCCCTTCGGGGCCTCCGTCACCCACGCACCACTGCGTGGTTCGCAGCAGTCGCGCTCCAACCGGCTTCCGAGCCTGTACGCGCAAGACCGGGCTGGTAAGGTGCGCCCCTCGCGATGGCTCAAGCAGACCCGAAGAGAAACATCCGATTCGGTAAGTACACCCTGATCGATCGCATCGCGGTCGGCGGCATGGCCGAGATCTTTCTCGCCCGGCAGGCCGGCATCGAGAACTTCGAGAAGACGATCGTCATCAAGCGCATTCGGCCGCACCTGTCGAAGCAGCCGAACTTCGTGAAGATGTTCCTCAACGAAGCCAAGCTCGCCGCGCAGCTGAACCACCCGAACATCGTTCAGATCTACGACCTCGGAAAGATCGGCGAGTCGTACTTCATCGCCATGGAGTACGTCTTCGGGCGCGACATGCGTCGCATCATTCCGAAGGCCGACTCCATGGGCATTCCGTTCCCCATGGTCTACGCGCTCAAGATCGCCTCGAGCGTGTGCGAAGGCCTGTACTACGCGCACCAGAAGACCGACACGTACGGCACCGCGCTGAGCATCGTGCACCGCGACGTCACGCCCGAGAACATCTTCGTCTCGTTCGACGGCACGGTGAAGGTGCTCGACTTCGGTATCGCGAAGGCGACGAACCAGATCGAGCAGACGCGCGCCGGAGAGATCAAAGGCAAGCTCTCGTACATGTCGCCCGAGCAGTGCATGGGCAAACAGCTCGACTGCCGCAGCGATCTCTTCTCGCTGGGCACCGTGCTCTACGAGTGGCTCACCGGCTTCAAGCTCTTCACCGGAGACTCCGAGGTCGCGATCCTCAAGAGCATCACCGAGGGCAAGATCTACGCGCCCTCGTACTTCAAGGCTGACATCCCCGAGGCGGTCGAAGCGATTCTGATGAAGGGGCTCGAGAAGGACCGCGAGCGCCGGTACCAGACCGCGTGGGACATGCAGTACGACATCGATCAGTTCCTGTCGCAGTACGAGTTCACGCCGTCGAACATCCACCTCTCGAACTTCCTCAAGCAGCTCTTCGACGACGAGCTCGAAGAAGAGAAGCAGCGGCTCTCGAGCCTGCGTGCGCCCGCAGCGAGCCCTGAAGAGGTCATCGAAGAGGCCGACGAGATCATCTCGACCATCGAGCCGATCTCCGATTCGCAGTCGCTGGACGATGGCTCGGCCAAGTCGCTCACCATCGATCTGAGCACGGCCGAGTTCGACCAGCTGGCCCTCATCGCCCGGCGCCATGGGCTCTCGGTGAGCGCGCTGGTGCGTGACGTCGTGGGCGGGTTCCTCAAGTACCGATGAAGGCGCTCGCTCTGGTGCTGCTCCTCGGCAGCGCAGCGCACGCGCAGATCCTCAGGCCGTTCGGTGAGACGCCAGGCGAGCTCGGGCCCGCGACGACGTCGACTCCAGAGAAGCAGGGTGCCTTCACGACGGGTGCGCGGTTCTCGGCGTTCTCGGCTGGCCGCGGTGGCGCACTCTTCGCGTTCGCCGAAGGGGTCGATGGCCTCGTGCTCGGCGGTGTCATCGGCGCGGCGATCACCTCTGGCTGGCGCAGCCCCCTCGCTGGCGCACAGGGCGTGTACCTCGGGGCTCTGGCGGGTGGGCTGACGCTGGGCGCGCTGGGGTCGCTGCTTCAGTACGTTCAACCCATCGGCCTCGTCGCGGCTGGTGCGACGTCACTGGGCTTGTTGGTGGGCTCGCTCGGCGGCTTCGGCGTCGCGTCGCTGTTGCCGGGAGCAGGCGTGGCGGTGGTGCCCGGGCTGCTGGCGGTGATCGGGTCGCAGGTGGGTGGCCTCGTGCCGCTCGCCCTGCTGTGGACGGCGGAGGATCTCGACCCGGCCGACCTCGCGATGATGGGCGCGGCGGCGTTGTCGGCCTTCGTGCTGACGGGGCTCGTCAACCTCGCGACG
>JAEUJR010001111.1 GCA_016793585.1 Archangium sp. | reverse complement strand
TACAAGCCAGCCACCGCCGCGAGCAGCCTCGAGCTCGAGGTCGAGCCCGCGAAGAACCAGATCACCGTGAACGTGCAGCACCCCGAGGTCGCGCGGCCCGGCACGAAGCAGGACTTCACCATCACGCTGGCCGACGATCAGAAGAAGCCCATCGGCGGCGAAGTCACGCTGTGGCTCGTCGATGAAGCGGTGCTCTCGCTCGCGAAGGAGGCCACGCTCGACCCCCTCTCGGCGATGATTCGCCGCAACTCGCGCACCATCACCATTCGTGACTCGCGCAACCTGGTGGTCGGCCGCATCACCGAGCTCGAAGAGGACCCGGGCGGTGACGGTGGCGATGACGAGAGCCAGGGCGGCAAGCGGCTCGTGCGCAAGGAGTTCAAGACCGTTCCGTTCTACGCGGCGACGCTGGTGGTGCCGCCGAGTGGCAAGCTGGTGGTGCCGATTCAGCTTTCGGACGATCTCACCAACTTCCGCGTGCGCGCCGTGGCGGTCTCGGGAGCGACCCGCTTCGGGCTCAAACAGTCGACCCTGCGTGTGCGGCTGCCAGTGCTCGTACAGCCGCAGCTGCCGCGGCTCGTTCGCGTTGGTGACGCCTTCTGGCCGGGCGCGGTGGCCCGCGTCGTCGAAGGCCCCGATGGCCCCGCGAGCGTCGACATCTCCATCACAGGCGCCATCGACGGCAAGGCGAAGTCGAGCGAGCGCATCGAGCTGAAGTCGACGAAGGCGCAGTCGGTGCTCACGCCCGTGACGGTGAAGAACGTGCCGACCGGGAAGGAATCGGCCCTCACCGTGCGAGTCGACGTGACGCGACTGTCGGACAAAGCCGGTGACGCGTTCGAGGTGAAGTTGCCATTGCTCCCCGATCGCGCCATCGAGCGCGCGGCGTCGACCGTGACGCTGCAGAACGGCACCGCATCGCTCAAGCCCTTCCCCGAGCCTGCCCGCCCCGGCACCGCGACGCAGTCGTACGTGTTCACGAACCAGCCCGGCGTGCTCGAGCTCGCCTCGAGCCTCGAGTACCTCTCCGCGTACCCGCACGGGTGTCTCGAGCAGCGCATGAGTCAGGTGTACCCAGACCTCGTGCTCGGCTCGTTGCTGAAGAAGCTCGAGCTCGACACCCGCTTCACGCCGCGGGTGCAGCAGAACACGAAGCAGCTGCTCGACGAGGCGGCGCAGTATCAGGACTCGAGCGGCTTCGTGGGCTACTGGCCCGGTACGTCGGGCAACGTGCAGCTCACCGCCGCGGCCGTCGAGTTCATGACGATGGCGAAGAAGGCCGGCATCGCCGTCGACGAGAAGGTGCGCACCCGCGCCATCGACGGCCTCAAGCGCGTGCTGCGCAAGGACTTCAACGGGCTCTGGTCGGACTATCGCTACAACCAGCAGGCGGCGGCGCTTCGGGCGCTCTCGAGCACCGGCGCGCTCGATGACAACTACGCCGTCGAGCTCTTCTACGGCCGCGCGGCGATGGACTCGACGGCGCTGGCCGATCTCACCTCGGCGATGGCCGAACGGCCCAACGTGTTTCAGTCGAACCTGGGCACGCTCAAGGGCGAGCTGTGGGACGAGCTGGTGTTCAAGCTGGTCAAGGGCAACCAGGTGTTCGATCGCCTGCGCCGCGATCGCACGAGCTGGTCGGGCCTCTACCTGGGCAGCTCGGCCAGCGCGGTCGCCGCCGTGTGGGAAGCGCTGTTGCGCGTCGACCCGTCGAGCGAGAAACACGCCCTCATTCGTGACGCGCTGCTGGCGAAGTCGACGGCGAACTCGGGCTTCGGTTCGACGTACGACAACCGCCGCGCCATCTCGGCCTTCGCGCTGTACCTGGAGAAGGCGCAGCCCGGGAAGGGCAAGTCGACCATCACCATCAGCGGCCTGCCCGACGTGGTGCTCGACGACGCGAAGAAGGCCGGTCGCCGCATCACCGACTCCGAGCAGGTGCCCACCATCACCGTCTCGGGCGGGCCCGTCGGCGCGCGCGTGCAGGTGAAGTACCTGCCGCTCCAGCCTGGCGATCAAGCCGAGGCGAAGAAGCAGGGGCTCATCGTCAGCCGCAGCCTCACGCGTTACCCGGCCGATGGCAGTGCGCCCGTGAACGTCGAAGACAAGGCAGGCCAGACGCTGAAGGTGCCGCTGGGCGAGGTCATCGAGATTCACGCGCAGTTCACGACCGATGAAGCGCGTCAGCACCTGGCCTTCGTCGTGCCGTTCGCTGCGGGCCTCGAGCCGATGAACCCGAACCTCGAGACGTCGAGCAGCGACGCGAAACCTTCGCAGGTCGACTCCATCACGCCGACGTACGTGCAGCGCCTCGACGGTGAGGTTCGGTACGCGTTCACCGAGGTTCCGCGCGGCACGCACACGTTCCACTTCCGCGTGCGGGCGTCGAGCGAGGGCAGCTTCGTGCACCCGCCCCCGACGGCCGAGCTCATGTATCGCGAAGAGATCCGCGGGCGCGGCGTCGGCCAGCGCATCGTCGTGACCGGCACCCGCCAGCAGTGAGGACGTGATGGCGCGCTGGCGAACGGCCCTGAAGACGTGGCTCTCGGCGCACCGCCGTCAGGTGGTGCTCGGGCTCGCCATGTCGTGCGCCGTGGGGAGCGTGCTGTTCTGGCGCTCCCTCGACGACGCGCTCTCACCGCGCAAGCCGTCACACGTCTTGCTCGATCGCCGCGGCCGCTTCCTCGGAGAGCTGCCCGGCACCCACGAGGCGTACGGCTTCTGGCCGCTGCCATCGACGTTGCCCGAGAAGGTCGTCGTCACCACGCTCGAGACCGAAGACCGCACCTTCTTCGAGCATGACGGCATCGCGTGGCGCTCGGTGGCACGCGCGGCCTGGCAGAACGTGAGCAACGCGCGCGTCATCTCGGGAGCCAGCACCATTCCCATGCAGGTCGCGCGGCTGCAGCACCCGCGGTCGCGCACCATCGTCGCCAAGGTGCACGAGGCCGCCGAAGGGCTGCTCCTCATTCGGCGTCACGGCCACGACACGGTCTTGCGGCAGTACCTCACCATCGCGCCGTACGGGAACCGCACCCACGGCATCGTGCGCGCGGCCAACCTCTACTTCGACAAACCCATCGAGGACCTGTCGTGGTTGCAGGCTGCCTACCTCGCGGCGCTCCCGCAGCAGCCGAGCCGCATGTCTCCGTGGACGAAGGACGGGCACGAGCGGGCGATGGCGAGAGCGCGGCGAATTCTCAATCAACTGCATGAGCGGGGCGTCATCGGCGACGAAGACCTGCGCGTCGCGCTGATGTCTGACCTCGCGCTCTCACGTCACCCGCTGCGGCCCGTCGAGTCGATGCACGCCGTGCTCGCGTGGAGCCGCCGTCTTCCGAACGACGGCTCGGTCATTCACCGCACCACCATCGATCTCGACCTCCAGCGAGAGACGCACCAGGCGCTGACGAAGAACCTCGACTCGCTGCGCACGTCGGGAGCAGGCAACACGGCCGGCGTGGTAGTGGAGCTGCCCGGTGGCGAGGTGCGCGCCTACGTGGGCAGCTCGGACTACTTCGACGACGAGCACCGCGGCGGCATCGACTACCTGGCGACGCGGCGCTCTCCCGGCTCGGCGCTCAAGCCCTTCATCTACGCGATGGCGCTCGAGCGTGGCGGCCATACGGCGGCGAGCGAATTGCCCGACACACCGGTGGAGTTCGCGACGGCGAACGGCGGTCTCTACGTGCCCGAGAACATGACGCACACGTTCCTCGGGCCGATGTTGCTGCGCCAGGCGCTGGGCAACTCGCGCAACATTCCCGCGCTGCGCGTGCTCTCGGAGATCGGCGTCGATCGCGTCGTGCAGCGGCTCGAACACGGCGGCGTGAAGCAGGTGAACTACGACCCCGACGCGTACGGGCTGACGCTCGCGATGGGCTCGCTGCACGTGACGCCGCTCGAGCTTGCGCAGCTGTACACGGCGCTGGCGAACAAGGGCATGACCGTGCCGCTCAAGCGCTTCGTCGACGAGCCGATGACGCCCGGCGTTCGCCTGCTCAACGAAGACGCCGCGATGCTGACCGCGCACATTCTGGCTGACTCCGAAGCACGGCGACCCGCATTTCCGCCCGGTGGCCCGCTCGACTTCGACATGGCCGTCGCAGTGAAGACGGGAACGAGCCAGGGTTATCGCGACGCGTGGGCCGCGGCGTTCTCGGATCGTCTGCTCGTGGTGACCTGGGTCGGCAATCACGATTGGCGCCGCATGAACGGCGTCTCGGGAGCGCTGGCTGCTGCCCCCGCGGCGCACGACGTCTTCGATCGCATCAGCGACGACGTGCGGCCGTGGCAGCCGCCCGCCCTCACCTTCCCGCTGCCGTCGCAGTCGGTGGCCGTCGACGTGTGCCCACTCTCGGGGAAGCTCCCGGGCCCGACGTGCCCACACGTGAAGACCGAGCACTTCGTTCGCGGCACCGAACCGAGTGAACCCTGCCCATTTCACGCGAACGTGCGCATCGACACCCGCACCGGGTTGCTCGCCGGCCCGACCTGTCCCGAGAGCGTCGTGGTGACGAAGACGATGCTCGCGCTGCCCGAGGTCTACGCGCCGTGGGCCCGCAAGCAGCGCTTGTCGATCGCTCCGACCGCCGACTCACCGTTGTGTCCGTCGAACGACCCGACGGTGCGCACCGTGCGCATTCGTGAGCCCGCGACTGCGAGCCGGTTCCTGTTCGATCCCGACACGCCACCGGAGCTCTCGACGGTGAAGCTCGCCGCCGCCGTTCAGCCTGCGACGGAGGAGGTGGTCTGGGTGGTCGATGGAACGCCGATCGCCCGCGTGGGCTACCCGCACGAAGCACGATGGACGCTCACGCCGGGTACCCACGTGATTCGCGCAGTGCTGGCTGGAGGGCGTGAAGCGAGCGCTCCGATCAGGATCGTGGTCGACGACTGAGCGGGGCAACGCGTCGGGGCCCCAGGCGCTCGCACTTCCCGTGCGTCGTCGTGTCAGCGCGCCCGTGCGCTTCGAAGCGAATCAGCGTTGCCCCGGTGCGCATCGGGAACTCCTCATCGAGCAGCGCGCACCGGAGCGAAGCACTGTTGCCCCGGTGCGCATCGGGAACTCCCCATCGAGCAGCGCGCACCGGAGCGAATCACTGTTGCCCCGGTGCGCATCGGGAACTCCTCGTCGAGCAGCGCGCACCGGGGCGAAAAATCGAGGCTCAGAGGGCGATGACGACGGGCGGGGTCCGGCGGGGCGTCATCGCGGCCGCGGCCTCCGACGCCAGTCGCTGGGTTCGCGAGTCCACCAGCGGCGCCCAGTCGGTCAGGTTCAGCATCTCGTCGCGCAACATCACCTTCAGGTCTTCGTGCTCGGCGCGGCGGCAGACGAGCGCGCCGACTCCGGCCGTCGACACCACCCGCGCCGCGTCTTGCAGCACTGCCTCGGGCTTGAGCTCGACGACACCGAGCGTGGGCAGCATGCCGATGCGCATGTCCGACAGGCGCTGAGCGTGCTTCAGCACCGCGTCGCGCATCACCAACCCTCGCAGACCACCGATCGGGTCGACGACCAGCACCGCCCGGCAGGTGGACGGCTCGAGCGCAGCGACGACGTCTTTGAGCGTCGCCGTCTCGAGGGCAAGCACCACATCGAACAGCGGCAAGTCGCGAACCTGGAACTGGTCGAGCATGACGCGGCGGAGAGCAAGACGAGTGCCCACGCTGACGTGAGGGAGATCACTCCGTTACGTCGACGCCCGTCTTTCAACCTTGCAGCTGCAATTTCACGAATGAAAGACGCTGCTTGGCGGGGTCGCCGAGACCCCCGCGCAGGTGTGCGCCAATCAACGGAAGGCGACGGCCCGAACGTCGTCGACGGTCGCGCGATCTTTGCGCAGCAGCCCGACCGGAGCGTGGCGGGCGAGCACGCGGCGAGCGGCACGAACGTCGGTGTCCGAGCCGTTTCCGAGCGACTTCGCGCACGCGGTCGTGACCGACCACAGCAGCGCCGCGCGATCGGTCCAGTCGCGAAACGCGTGCTCGGCCTTCGGGTCCTGGCTGAGCTCGACCAGCGCGTGTTTCGCCTCGTCGAGCAGCGCCGAGACCCGCGACTGCACGTCAGCAGGCGCTTCGCTCGCGAACTTCTCGACCTCGGCGAACAGCACCTCGTGGCCACCCTCTTTGCGCAGCGCGCGGAAGGCATCGAGCACGAGAATGTTGGTGGTGCCTTCCCAGATGGGCAGCACCTGCGCGTCACGGAGCACGCGCGCCATTGGCCAGTCTTCGATGTAGCCGTTGCCCGCGAGCACCTCGACGCCTTCGCTCGCGATGCGCACGGCCCACTTGCCGAGCACGTACTTGAGCAACGGCGTCAGCATACGCAGCGTGCGGCGCTCCTGCTCCGAGCCGCCACCGGCGTCGACCGTGTCCATCAGCTTCACGCCGCGGAACGCCCAGAGCAGCGCGAGCCGTTGCTCGCTCGCCATGTCGAGCAGCGTCTCGGCCAGCAGCGGGTGTTCGATCACCTTCTTGCCGAACGCGACGCGCTGCTCGGCCCAGTCGAGCGCCTCGACCACCGAGCGCCGCATCACGCCGACCGACGCGATCGCGTTGTAGAGCCGCGACAGGTTCAGCATCTCGGCCATCTGGTGAAAGCCCTG
>JAEUJR010001052.1 GCA_016793585.1 Archangium sp. | reverse complement strand
CGTCGCGATGGCTGATGACGAGATGCTCGAGGCCATCGGGCGCGGCGACGAGACGGCGAGGCTCGTCTACGCCGACGTGCTCGAAGAGCGTGGGCTCGTTCAACACGCGCGCTGGTTGCGGCTCGAGTCGAAGGTGCAGGTCGCGGCAGGCGAGGAGCGCGACGCGCTCCTGAAGGAGTTGGCGCCGCTCCGAGAAGTCGTCGGTGGGGAGTTCCTCGCGACGGTCGGCCGGCCCGCCATCGAGCGGTGTGAGCTCGTGTTTGGGTTCAGGTGCCCGCTGAAGTGGACCGAGCTGGAGCGCACGGAGAAGCCGCTCGAGCGCTACTGCAAGGTGTGTGATTCGACCGTGTACTTCGCCGACTCACCCGAGCGGCTGACCGACCTGTCGTGGCGTGGCGCGTGCGTGGCCGTCGACGTCTCGGTACCGCGCTCGCCCGATGAAGAGGACCGGGTGGGCGTTGCCGTGATGGGCCGCGTCGCGCCTCGCCGGCGTCGGAACGCGTTCGGCGACTGAGTCTTCAGAATCGACCATATCTGGTTGTTTGGAGGCCGAAATGGCCGATAAGAGACCAAGAATGGTCGATTTCGAAGACATGCTTCGGGGCCTTGCCGAGCGTGCACGAGCGCTCCGCGTGTTGCGTCAGCTTCGTCAGGAGGAGCTCGCCAATCGCGCAGGCGTCGGGGTCATGACCGTGCGCCGGTTCGAGAAGACGGGCAGGGCGTCGATGGAGAACGTGCTCCGCATTGCGTTCGCGTTGCGAGCGGAGGCGGCGTTCGAGGCCCTGTTCCAGGCGCCGAAGTACCGCACGCTCGACGAAGCGCTCGCGGAACCGGTCCGCAGAGTCCAGCGGGTACGGAGCCCGAAGTGAGGCTCGCGCCTGCTCGCGCAATCAGGGTGTTCTTCGAGCCCGAGGAGGGCCGACGGCTGCTCGTTGGAGGGCTCGCGCTGAAGAACCGACAGGTGTTGTTCGAGTACGACGCCGACTTCATCGCGAGCGGACTCGAACTCTCTCCGTTCAAGTTGCCGCTCGGGCCCGGAGTGATGACTGGCGACCCGGCGAAGTTCGACGGGCTGATGGGCGTCTTCGACGACAGCCTCCCCGACGGGTGGGGCCGGTTGCTCATCGACCGCCGTGCGGCGAAGGCTGGCATTGCACCCGAGGCGTTGAGCCCGCTCGACCGGCTGCTGCTCGTCGGGCACAGGGGCATGGGCGCGCTCGTCTACGAGCCGCAGGTCGAGCTGGAGCCGCCCACGGTCGTGCAGCTGTTAGCGCTCGAGGCCGACACGCAGGCCGTCATGAGGGGTGTCTCGGCGGTCGATCTCGATCGGCTCGTCGCGTTGGGAGGCTCCCCGCAAGGCGCTCGGCCGAAGGTGCTGGTGCAACTGTCGAGCGACGGCACGGTGCTGGTTGGAGATTCGCAACCAAGGCCTGGCTTCGAGCCGTGGCTGGTGAAGTTCCGCTCACGCGACGACGACCAGCACGCTGCTTCGCTGGAACACGCGTACCTGCTCATGGCCGCCGCGGCCGGAATCGACGCGCCTGCGTCGCGGTTGCTCGGGCGAACGTCGAGACACCCGGCGCGTGGCGCGCGAGCCCGGCCTACGACCTCACGTACTCCCACGGGCCCGGTGGCGAACACACGATGCTCGTCGACACCGAAGGGGCGAACCCCACGCGCGCGCATCTCGAAAGGCTCGCTGCATCGGCCGGGCTGCGGCGCACGGCGTCGGTCATCGACGAGGTTCGCGCAGCCGTGTCGAACTTCCATCGCTTCGCCGACGAAGCCGGTGTCGCGCGCTCGCGTGCACGAGAGGTCGGCCGCGCGTTGGGTGTCAGACCGCCCGCTCGCTGACTCACCGCGCGTACGTGCGCAGGAAGTTCTTCACCGAGATCTTCTTCGCCGTGTTGTCCGACGACATGTACCGCACGGAGCCAAACACCGGCCGCTCGGGGCCCCACGCGCGGTCGTAGCGCCCGAGCACCCAGAGGTAGCCCGAGTACGAACACGGGTCGCGGCCATCGAGCGAGTACTTGTTCATCAACTTCTCCATGCGCTCGAGCGCGTCTTTCGCCGACGGCGACCACTCGAGAATCTTCTTCCCCCACAACATGCGC
>JAEUJR010001006.1 GCA_016793585.1 Archangium sp. | reverse complement strand
CGAGAGCCGGTCGATGATCGCTCCAGTGGAGGTGTTGAGCAGCGCGAGGCCGTCGGGGTTGCCGGTCTGCACGTTGTCGCCCGCCATCCACCCCGAGGGCACGACGCGCGTGCCGCCCTGGAGCAGGAGGTTCGCGTTCGTGATCACCACGTAGCCGTTCGCAGGAATGCTGCCCGCCAGTGGAATGCGCAGGTACTCGCTGTTGCCGTTTCCGTTCACCAGCACGACCGCGAGGTTCATGAGCGAGAGGGCGGCTCCCGAGCCGTTGTACAGCTCGATGAACTCGTCGGGGTCTCCGGTGCCGACGTTGTCGTAGTCGATCTCGTTGATGACGAGGCCTCCAGCTGCGCCGGTGGTGACGGTGGCGGTGACGGTGCCGCCCAGCTGCGCGCTCACGACAGCCGACGGAGCGCTGCCGTTGTTCGCGTACGTGAAGGTGGCGCTCAGCTGGCCACCCGGCACCGTGACGCTGGAGGGCAACGTGCCTGCGGTGGTCGGCGCGACCGACAGGGCGACGACACTGCCGCCGGTCGGCGCGGGCATGTCGAGCGTCACGGTGAAGGTGGCCGAGCCCATCGGCGTCAGCACCGTCGTCATGGGCGCGATCGCCGTCGCGGTGCGCGGCTCGTTGGCCGTGATCGCGCGAACGGTGGCGGTCTGCATGCTCGTGTTGAGGGTCGCCGTCAGCGTGGCGGTGCCAGCGTCGGTCGAGCTGACCAACACCTGCGCCGAGATCTGTCCGGCGGCGATGGTGACACCCCCACCCACGACGGTGACGGCGTCGGTGTTGCTCGAGGTGATCGTCACGGGGGTGGCCATGATCGCCGGCCCCGAGAGGGTCACCGTCAGCGGCGTGGGGAAGGTGGCGGCGCTCGTCTGGCCCACGGCGGCGAAGCCGTTCGGCGCGAACGAGGTGATGCCCGGAAGGCCCGTCGCGAGGTCGGCCATCGAGCGCGGGTTCAAGGTCGACACCGAGTTCCTGAACGCGAGCACGCCCGTGATCGAAGCGTAGTTCTGCATGACCGCAGGCATGGGCGAGATGGCGAACACGAAGGTGCCGACGGTGATCGAGCTGCTGTTCGCGGTGGTCACGAAGCTCGAGGTGCCGGTGACCGAGCTGACGGTGTTGGGGCCGATGGCGACGAGCACGCCCTCGAGCTCGGCGGCGCGAGTGCCTCCCGTGGTGACGTCGGCGATGGCCGCGACCGTGGGCACCGGAGCCGCTTCGACGAGGCTGCTCGAGATGGCCGAGGCGGTGAGGTTCGTGAGCTGGCGCTGGCCGAGCACGTCGCTGACCGTGCCGTCGACGTCGACGCGATTGCCCACCGCGATGCTGGTGAGGAACGTCGACGGGCTGCCGGTGCTCACGAAGAGGCCCGAGAAGCCGGCGCCGGCGTACGCGGCGTCACCCAGCTTCGACTGCACGAAGAAGCCGTTCGAGCTCTTGGCCGTGACGAGCGCGTTGTCGAGCGAGACGACGGTGCCAAGGGGCACCGAGCCGTTCTTGATCGCGTAGATCGTGCTCGGACAGCCGGCGCTGCCGGGGTTCGCCACCGACGGACAGAAGTCGCAGGCGTCTCCTTTGAGATCGCCGTCGGTGTCGGCCTGGTTCGGGTTCGCGACCAGCGGGCAGTTGTCGAGGGCGTTGGCCACGCCGTCACCGTCACGATCGCTGGGCGTCGGAGCAGGGCAGGTGGTGGCGTTCGCCAACAGCGGGCAGACGTCGCACGCATCAGGCACCAGGTCGCCGTCGGTGTCGGGGTGAACGCCGTTGTCGAGCGGGCGCAGCGGGTTGAAGACGTTCGGGCACGCGTCGGACGAGTCGGGAATGCCGTCACCATCGGAGTCGGTCATCGTGATCGCGCCCGTGTAGGTGGTCGAGCTCGCGATGCTGACGGGCCGGCTCGGGGTGCAGGTCGGCTCCACCGCCGGGGCGCCGCACTCGAAGGCGGGCAGGGCGCTCATACCGGCTGCGCTCTGGGTCTGGGCGAAGGTGAAGCTGGTTTCGGCTTGCACGCAGAGGTTCTTCGGGCGGCCGCAGACGTTGAGCAGCTCGCAGCCAGAGAGGCGGAGCACCGAGACGAGCGAGGTGTCTCCGTACAGCACGACGCCGCCGCGAATCACCAGGGCCACGTCTTCGGGCTGGGCCGCGATCACCGCGCGGTAGCCCGTGCGAACCCGGCCGTCGAAGATGGTGATGTCAGCGAGGCGGCCGGGCGCGAGCGCTCCGAGCGAGGTCCCAACGCCGGCCACCTCTGCAGCGTTCGCGGTCACGGCGTTCCACAGCTGCTGATCGGTCAGCGCGTTCGAGAAATACAGCGAGTTGAGGCGGTCGGCGCAGGCGAGCTCACGCAGCAGGTTCGTCGAGCCCGTCACGGTCCAGTCCGTGCCGAGTGCCAGCCGCACGCCGAGCCGGTTCGCGACCGCGAGCGGAATCGTGTTGCCGTAGGTCGCGATGTTCGAACGCGGCGACCAGATCAACGACGTGTCGGTGGCAGCGAGCTGGGCGAGATCGCCGGCCCTGAGCGCGAGGCCCATGGCGAAGCTGGTCTTCGCGCCGAGCAGGTTGTTCGAGGTTCCGGGAACGGCGGTGTCGTAGGTGGTCGACGACATGCAGAGGAACTCGTTGCGCGCGACCGAGTCGATGCCCTCGGCCGCGTGGGCGAGGTAGGCGGAGGCCGTGGCGAAGGTGGCCGTCGTGTCGGGTACGCCGCCGTAGTCGCAGTCGCTCGTACGTTGGCTTCCCCCGTTGTCACCGAGCGGGAAGGTCGACGTGATGGCGGCTGTGCCTCCGGCCCCCTCGCGAAGGGTCGAGTCGAGGTTGCGCGTCAGGCCTGCGACTCCCGTCGAGCCCAGCGTGCTGGTAGTGCCTGCCATGATCGCGCGCACTTCGCTCCAGCGAATCGCATCGGTGCCGCCGACCATCGAGACGAGCTGCGTGTGCGTTCGAGCTCCCGCGCGCCAGTCGTGGCGCTGTTCGTAGCGCTCTCCCGTCTCGGTGCGCGGCGGGTTCGAGTTGAAGTTGTGGTGCACGTGCGAGTCGATGAGCCCGGGCGAGATGACGGCCTGCGGGCACGCGATGATCAGCTGGCCGCCGTCGGCGCAGTTCGTTCCTACGCACGAGATCAGTCCGCCCGGTTCGAGCGCGACCTGCCCGTTGGTGACGATTCCCGTCGGAGTCAGGACCGTGCCGGTGAGGAGCCGACGCGAGCCCGACCCCGAGATCGTGCACAGCGGCGTTCCCGCGTCAGCGGCCGAGCCGCCACCTGCCGAGCCACCAGCCGAGGAGCCGCCAGCCGAGGAGCCGCCAGCCGTCGAGCCGCCAGCCGTCGAGCCGCCAGCCGTCGAGCCACCAGCCGTCGAGCCGCCAGCCGTGGAGCCGCCAGCCGTCGAGCCGCCAGCCGTCGAGCCGCCAGCCGTCGAGCCGCCAGCCGTCGAGCCGCCAGCCGTGGAGCCGCCAGCCGTGGAGCCGCCCGCCGTGGAGCCGCCAGCCGTCGAGCCGCCAGCCGTGGAGCCGCCCGCCGTATAACCGCCAGCCGTAGACCCGCCCGCCGTAGAACCGCCCGCCGTGGAACCGCCAGCCATCGAACCACCCGCCGCGCCGCCCCCCGTCGCATTGCCACCAGCCGTGACGCTTCCCCCGCCAGTTCCACCGTCAGGGGTGGGAGTGGGACCAGGACAGGCAGCAAACACGACCACGCACGACGCAACGACCAGGCGAGAGAAACGCATGGCCGACGGTGTAGAGCGATTGTCCGGTCGGCCGCCATCGTGATCTCATCGATGGGCGACAACAGACGGTGCTGCGAAGCGGTCCCGGCGCGATTCGAACGCGCGACCCCTGGCTTCGGAGGCCAGTACTCTATCCAGCTGAGCTACGGGACCTGACTGCGGCGGTGCGTATACAGCCGCGTAAACGCCGCGCCTACCACTTTTCTCGCCACCGGCCGCACGGCATCTTCGAGCGAGCCCACAGTGAACTCGTACAGGTATTGAAGGTTCTTTGGCTGTCCGCACGAGCACGTCGTGCGGCCGGGTTTGAGAGCGGTGAAGCTGATGTGGTTGACGCCCTCGGTCCCTCCGTCTGACAACGGCATCGGTTCGTTCAGCAGCTCGGGCTTCATCACCGAGAGATCGTCACACACCGCGATCGTCGCGAAGTGCTCACAGGGGTAGCGGCGGCCTTCGGCGAGCGAGATGGGAATGACGAGCGCGTTGAGCCCCTGCACCTGAATCGACGACGCCGGCCGGCCCTCGAGCGGAGTCAGCTTGAGGTCGGAGCTGGGCGCGCTGGTCGAGAGGGTCGACTGCGGTGCTTCGGCGGGCCTGGTCACCTCGAGCGTCGACCCCGGGCCCTGCGCCAACACCACCAGCACCAGAGAGAGCATGGGGCTCTTTACGCGTGGGGCACGCGGCCATTCAACCAGCGTTCGTGCAGGCGTGATTCCTCGCAACCGGCAGCCCCGCCGGTAAAGTGGCCGGCGTCATGGCTGACTCCCAACTCGAGCGTCGAACGCTCGGCCGCTACGAATTGCTCTTCGTCCTCGGGCAGGGCGGCATGGGCGAAGTGCACCTCGCGAGGCTGTCGGGCGCGGGCGGCTTCGAGAAGCTGTGCATCGTCAAGACGATCCTTCCGCAGATGAAGGCCGAGACGCAGTTCGTCGAGCGCTTTCACCACGAGGCGCGCGTGCTGACGCACCTGACGCATTCGAACATCGCGCAGGTCTACGACATGGGCGAAGCCGACGGCACGCTCTTCATGGCGATCGAGTACGTGCCGGGCGTCGATCTCGCGCGCGTCGAGACGCGGTGCGCGACCACCGGCAACTTCCTGCCAGTTCCCATCGCGCTTCACGTGGGCCGGCTCATGTGTGAGGCGCTCGGTTACGCGCACCGCAAGACGAGCCCCGAAGGCACACCGCTGGGCATCGTGCACCGCGACGTGTCTCCGCAGAACGTCATGGTGTCGTACGAGGGCGAGGTGAAGGTGATCGACTTCGGCCTCGCCAAGAGCGCGGCGCGGTCGAAGCACACGCTGCCTGCCACGGTGATGGGCAAGCTCGGCTACATGTCGCCCGAGCAGGCGATGGCGCAGACGGTCGATCACCGCTCCGACATCTATTCGGCCGGCATCGTCATCTGGGAAATGCTGGCGGGGCGGCCGCTCTTCGGCGGCGGGACGATGGCCGAGATGGTCGCGGCGATGGCCTTCCCGAAGGTGCCGTCGCTGCGCGAGTTCAGACCCGAGATCAGCGAGACGCTCGATCAGGTCGTGCTGCGCGCGCTGAGCAAAGACCCCGCCGCCCGCTACAACCGCGGCGACGAGTTCGCCCGCGCGCTCAACGAGATCGCCGTTCGTGAAGGGCTGACCGTCAACGCCGAGGAGGCCGGCAACTTCATTCGCGCGATGTGCCCCGAGGAGTTCGCGGCCGAGCGCAGCTTGCAGTCGCAGCTGTCGCTGTTGCGCAAGGGCGGGGTGAAGCCGCCGTCGAGCCCCGGTCACTTCCTCAAGCCGAAGTCCGGCACGGTGTCGTCGCAAGAAGAGGCGATCGACGGAACGTTCGTGCGGCCCGACTCGGGCGTGGCGCTCACGCCGGCGCAGCGGGCGTTGTCGGTGCAGGCGAGCGCGCAGGCCCCGCAGGCTCCCGCGAAGGTCGCTTCGAAGCCCGCGCCCCCAGTGCAGTCGAGAGCGCCGAATGCGGCAGGGTCGACGGAGCCTTCGCTCGCCGCCGTTCCCGACGACGAGCCGATCGTGGCGCCGAAACGATCGGCCGCTCCCTTCGTGGTGGTGGGCCTGCTGCTGCTCGTCGGCGTCGGTGTGGGGGGCTACGTCGTCTTCGGCGGTTCGACGCCGGCGCCCAAAGACCCGATCGTGAACGTCGACCCGGTGAAGCCCATCGAACGGGTCGACCCGCTGAAGCCGATCGAACCCGTGAAGCCAGTCGAGCCGGTGAAGCCCGTCGAGCCCGTGGCAGCGCTCGTCGATGCGGGCGCGGCCGCCGAGCGCGCGCACGTGCTGCCGAAGGGCCACGTCTTCAAGGTGATTCGTCGCGCCGACGGCGCCTTCATCGACATCGACAAAGGCCAGCGGCTGCGTGAAGGCGATCGACTGCGGCTGGTCGGTGAGCCGCTCGCGGACAAGGAGCGTGAGGTGTTCGGCCAGGCGCGCGTGCTCGAGCTGAAGGCGCGCGGCACGGTGGCCGAGCTGCTGATGGAGGAAGACGACGCCCACCCCGATCAGCTCTTCGCGTTCGTCGACGAGACGGTCGTCGAGCGACCGAAGGTGACGAAGCCGAACCCCGCGAAGCCCGAGGAGCCGATCGCGCTCGCAGATCCCTTCGCGAAGACGAACCCGAAGCCCGACGATCGACCTGCCGAGCCGAAGGTCGACCCGAAGACGCTGGACCCGAAGGTCGATCCGAAGGCGGTGGTGCAGAAGCCGGCGGAGCCGAAGGTCGAAGACAAGCCCGCCGAGCCGGCTTTGCCGCGAATCGAAGGGTCGGTCGTGCTGTCGAGAACGCGCGACGTGATCTTCGGGAACACGACCTCGAAGATCCGCGTGCTGGTGAAGAGCAGCTCGCCAGCTGGTGCTCAGTGCGACGTACACCTGCCGAACGGAAAGCACCTGGTCTTCCCCACGCTGCGGCCGGGTGACAACAAAGAGAGCGATCTCGAGCAGTGGGGCAAAGATCTGCGGCCCGACCCGAACAAGGCCACCAAGTGGGCGCTCGTCGAGTGCCGTGACGCTGCCGGGTACTTCGAGTTCAGCGACATCGTTCGGCGCTGAGCGCTACTTCTGGGCGACGTCCCACTTCAGGCGCTTCCACGTGCCGCGCAATGACTCGGCGGTGCTCTCGAACACGGCGTCTTCTTTCTCCTTCGCATCGATGAAGAGCACGAAGTCGAGCTGACGGTTCGGCTGCTCGGCCTCGAGATCGAAGCGCTTGACGATCTCGTTCGCGGGCAGCGTGCGGCGGCCAGCCACGTCGACGAGGGGAAAGTCGAGGCCCTTCATGTCGCTGTCGTGCTGGTACGCCTTGTAGACGAGCTCGGTGCACACCAGCGTCGAGTCGGAGAAGAAGTCGAAGTCGAAGTCGTAGGGCCGGCCTTGGTACTTGAACGCGCGCTCGATGGCGCGGGCCTTCTCGACGAGC
Organism: Archangium sp.; assembly: GCA_016793585.1. The sequence goes on along the minus strand of JAEUJR010001006.1, from coordinate 7,416 downwards.
GGCAGGCGAGGGCGCAGGCCTCCGAGGTAGTCGACGCCGAACGCGTGCTCGACGGCGGTGAAGCTCACGCCCTCGGAGATCGACTCGATGACACGAATGGGTCCGTGCCCCTGGAAGTCGGTGCCGTCGGCGTAGGTCTTCCACTTCTCGGGGTAGCGCTTCTGCAGCAGCTCGGCGAGCGTCGCCGGCTTCTCGGGCTGCGTCTTGAGCCACGCCTGCACGCCCGGGTCGATCTCGATCGCCGCCCAGTCGGCGGGCCGGCCCACGTACAGCAGCGCGTGTGGCCAGAAGCCAGGCAGGCCGATGTTCGAGAGGAACCAGTTCTGCCGCGTCACCATGACGTCGCCGGGTTGCAGCTTCGGCAGCACGCTCTTCTCGACGAAGGCCTTCGAGAGCAGCGGCTTTCCGTTGCGGGCGACGCGGGTGTCGCCCATCCACTCCGCGAAGGACTTCTGCACGGGGAAGACGGTCTGCATCGTGGAGTCCTTGAGAATGTCGGTGGCGTTGCCGGCGAACAGCTTCACGCCGCTCTTCACCAGCGAACTCTTCGCCTGCCTGGAGTCGGCCTTCATCTCCTCCCACGCCCACTTCACGTCCTTCTCATCGAGCGCCTTCAGCTTCTTCAGCGTCGGCGTGACGGTGATCGCCCACGCGTCGCCGGTCATGAGCTGCGTCGAGGTCGCCACGTGAATCGCCTTCATCTTGAAGGCCGCGAAGGCGCCGGCCGGCACCCCGAACTCGTCGTTCTTCTCGTCGAGCAGCGTCTCGAGCTGCTTGTTGCCGATGGTGAGGTCGGCGAAGGCCATGCCGTAGGCCAGCAGGGTGGTGAGTGCGGTGTGCGTCACCACGTAGCCCCAGGCGTGCCGCGAGTCGGTCGGCAGCAGCTTGACGAAGTCCCAGTACTTCTGGCGCAGGCCCTCGATCGAGGCGAAGTACCCGAAGAGCGAGCCCCAGGTGCTCAAGATGGTGCGCTTCTGCTCGGGCGTGAGCACGGTGTCGGCCTTGAACGCGAAGAGCTGCCGGTTCGCCTGCACCTGCGCGTTCACCGACTTCAGGCCCGTCACGAACAGGTGCAGGGTCGCCAGATCGGCGCGCGCCGTCGCGATGAAGGGCTCCTGCTCGAGGGTGAAGACAGACGGCTGGTTGACCGGGGCGGCCGAGAGGAGGGCGCTCAGGAGAAGGACCATGCGGCGCACCTTAGCCACGGTTAGCCTCGCGACCCATGGCTCGAATCATCGAAGACGAGGCAGGCATCGCGGCGGTGGTGAACGCGTCGAAGCGCATCGCCGTGCTGGGCATCAAGACCGAGGCGCAGGCGGGGCAGCCGGCCTTCGACGTGCCCGCGTACCTGCAGGAGCAGGGGCTCGAGGTGATTCCCGTGCCCGTCTACTACCCCGAGGTGACGACGATTCTCGGCGAGCGGGTGTACCGCAAGGTGGCCGACATTCCCGGCGGGCCCGTCGATCTGCTCGACGTGTTCCGCCGCCCGAACGATCTGCCGCCGCACCTCGACGACGTGTTGGCCGCGAAGCCGAAGGTGGTCTGGCTCCAGCTCGGCATTCGCAACGACGGGTTCGCCCAGAAGCTGGTCGAGGCGGGCATCGACGTCGTGCAGGACCGGTGTCTGCTGGTCGATCACTCCCGGTACGCCGGCCGTCAGGGCTGAACGGGGGGCCTCGTCGTGGTGCTTGCGGACGCACGATTGGCCATGTAGAGCCGCGCCCGTTTCACGAAGTCACGGCCAGGTAGCTCATCTGGTTAGAGCGGCGGTCTCATAATCCGCAGGTAGACGGTTCGAGTCCGTCCCTGGCCACTAACCCAAGCGTTCGAAGCCCCGATTCGTCACCGAGTCGGGGCTGTTTTTTTGACCACCCCCCGATCGCAGCGTCTCATCCGGTCAGCACAGGGCTGTAGCGCCTTGTCGCTTGCGCCACACAGGAGACGAAATGCACGACGCGCCCATGGCAGTTCCCGTCACCGAGTCGACGTCAGACCGGGACCTGATCACCAAGTCCGAGCGAGAGGTCGTCAGCACGCACGTGCTGGTGGAGCAGGAGAAGGTCGAGAAGCTGCGCGAGCTGTCGAAGCGCACCCGCATCGCGCAGAGCGAGTACCTGCGTGAGGCCGTCGACGATCTGCTGAGCAAGTACGACCGCAAGCCGGAGGACGACTGAAATGCCTCCGCGCTCGACGAACCTGGCGTTGCAGCAGCAGCGTGACGTTCGCCCGCCCACGTCGTTCGACTTCGCGGGCCGCCGCCTCAAGGTCGTGAAGTCGACGGTGATCGCGGTCGAGGAGCCGTCGCCGATGCTCGAGGCGATTCGCAGGTACCTCGACTCGTTGCCGTGATGCAGGCCCTCGGGTTCCACCACCTCGCGATTCAGGTGCGTGACGTCGAGCGCGTCTCGGCTTTCTACCGCACGGTGCTGGGGCTGCCCGAAGTCAAACGCTGGCACCGCGACGACGGCACGCTTCGCAGCGTCTGGGTCTCGGTCGGCGGCGAGAGTGGCTTTCTGGCGATCGAACACCTGGCCGAAGGCGTGACGGTGCCCGACGGGGCGTTGGGGCCATCGATGATCGCATTGCGCATCGCTCCGGCGGCGCGGCGGGCCATCGAGGTCGAACTGGCCGCGCATGGCGTGCCGATCGTGAAGCAGACCGGGTGGACGATCTACGTGCGAGATCCCGAGGGCACGCTCGTCGGCCTCAGCCACCACCCCTTCGACGCGCCCTGAAGCGATTCGTCGATCATCGACGTGCGGTGCGGTAAGGCCGCGACCTCTTTTCCGGAGGTCGCATGCGTCTGTCTGCTCTCGCCCTGATTCTCGTCGCCGGCTGTGCCACCCAGCAGCCCGTGCAGAAGGAAGCGCCCGCTGCTCCTGCGAAGGAGGCCGCAGCGCCGCCGCCCGAGCCGCCGAAGTTCGTGGCCGATCTCAAGAAGCCCATGCCGCCCGGGCTCGACGAGGCCGCGATGGATCTGAGCGCCGACCCGTGCGCCGATTTCTACCAGTACGCCTGCGGCGGCTGGATGGCGAAGACCGAGATTCCCGCCGATCGCCCGCTGTACTCGCGTGGCTTCGTCTCGATCCTCGAGCGCAACGAGGCGCTGCAGAAGACCATTCTCGAGGAGGCCGCTGCCAACAAGCTGCCCGAGGGCACCGCGTTCGCGAAGCAGCTCGGTGACTACTACGCCACCTGCACCGACGAGGCGGGCCTCGAGAAGGCGCTGCCCGAGGTGAAGAAGTTCATCGATCAGGTCGCGAAGGTGAAAGACGCGAAGTCGCTCGCCACGAGCGTGGGCACGATTCACGCGGCCGGCTTCCGCCCGTTCTTCGACATCGGCGCCATTCAGGATCTGAAGAACTCGACCGAGGTGATCGGCTCGCTCGACCAGAGCGGCCTTGGCCTGCCCGATCGCGACTACTACTTCGACGAAGACAAGAAGACCGTGCGCGAGCAGTACAAGTCGCACGTCGAGGCGATGTTCGGCCTGCTCGGCCTGCCCGCGAAGGACTGCCAGCGCAAAGCCGACGAGGTGATGGCCATCGAGACGCGGCTCGCGAAGGTGGCCCAGACCCGCGTCGAGCGCCGTGACCCGAACAAGCTCTACAACCGCATCAACCGCGACGGTCTCTCGGCGCAGGCGAAGGACTTCGCGTGGGACGCGTACTTCACGGCCGTCGGCGCGAAGGACCTCAAGGCCATCAACGTGAACTCGGTGCCGTACTTCGTCGAGGTCGCGGCGATCGCGAAAGACACGAAGCCCGAGCTGCTGAACTCGTACCTCACGTGGGTGGTGCTGCGGTCGACCACGCCCGCCCTGCCGAAGGTGTTCCAGGACGAGGCGTTCAACTTCTCGTCGAAGGCGCTCACGGGCGCCAAGGCCGACCGCCCGCGCTGGAAGAAGTGCGTCGCGTACACCGACGGCGATCTCGGTGAGGCGCTGGGCCGCGAGTTCGTGCGCCGGGCGTTCGGCGAAGACGGCAAGGCCCGCACGAGCGCGATGGTGGAGTCGTTGCAGAAGTCGTTCGAGTCGAACCTCGCGTCGCTCTCGTGGTTCGACGAGCCCACCCGCAAGGCGGCCTTCGAGAAGGTCACCCGCATGGTGGGCAACAACAAGATCGGCTACCCGGGCACGTGGCGCGACTACACGAAGCTCACCACCTCGCGCACGTCGTTCTTCGGCAACTCGCTCGCGGCGAATCGTTTCGAGGTGCAGCGTCAGCTCGCGAAGATCGGCAAGCCCGTCGATCGCAACGAGTGGCTCATGTCGCCTCCGACGGTGAACGCCTATTACGACCCGCAGAAGAACGAGATCGTCTTCCCCGCAGGCATTCTGCAGCCGCCCTTCTTCGACCGTGCCGCGACCGACGCCGTGAACTTCGGCTCGATGGGCATGGTGGTGGGCCATGAGATCACCCACGGCTTCGACGACGAAGGCCGGCAGTTCGACGTCGACGGCAACATCAAGGACTGGTGGTCGGCCTCGGTGGGCAAGGCGTTCGTCGAGAAGGCCTCGTGCGTGAAGAAGCAGTTCGACGGCTACACGGCCATCGGCGACGTGAAGGTGAAGGGCGATCTCACGCTGGGTGAGAACATCGCCGACCTCGGCGGCCTCAAGCTGGCGCACGCGGCCATGGCCGACTGGTACGCGAAGAAGGGCGACGCCGACTCGCAGTTCCGCTTCTCGCGCAGCCAGCAGTTCTTCCTCGGGTTCGCGCAGTCGTGGTGCACGAAGGTTCGTGACGAGACCGCGAAAGTTCGCGCCGCCACTGATCCGCACGCGCCGCCGTTCGCCCGAGTGAAGGGCCCGCTCGGAAACCTCGACGCGTTCCAGACGGCGTTCCAGTGTTCGGAGAAGGCCGCGATGATTCGCCGCGGCACCGATCGCTGCGTCGTGTGGTGAGCCGTAGGGAGTTGGCCGGGCCGGGAGTAGAGGGAGGGGATGCGCAAGCTCCTCGCCCTCGCCGTGATCGGTCTGTGCGGTTGTCCTTCGCCGTCGGGAACTGATGGAGGCTCCGCTGGCGGGAGTTCCGTCGGCGGTGGCTCGGTCGCGGCCGGTGGTTCTGCCTCTGCAGGTGGAACTGGTGGGTCGACCGCGGGCGGCGCGGCGGGTGGCAGCGTCGCGCCGTTGATCTCACCTTCCGCGTACTGCGCCGCGTACACGACAGCCCAATGTGACGCGGAGCAGCGGTGCGGGTCTCTCGCGGCCGCGCAGCGCGCATCGTGCCTTTCGACCAGAAACCTCCAGTGTGCGGCCGAGCTGACGAAGCTCGATGCCGGTGCGTGGCGCTTCGGCGACGTGGTGGCGAAGCGCTGCCTCGACGGTTTCGCAGCGCAGGCCGACGCGGGCTCCTGCTCGACGGTGACCTTCTGCGACCCCTGGCAGCCGGCGGGTGGGGTGGGGGCTCCGTGCAGCTTCATCGAGTGCACCGAGGGCACGTATTGCCAGCCGAACACGCTGGGGTGCCGAACCTGTCAGCCGCTCAAGCGGCCGGGCGAGGCGTGCGACATGTTCAACAGCTGCGGCTTCGGTGCGTTCTGCCCGTTCACGCAGCCCGCCGATGACGCCGGGGTTCGCCGGTGCGCGCTGCGAATCGCAGAGGGCGCGCCGTGTCAGACGGCTTTCGAGTGCGTCGACGGCGGCTTCTGCGTGACGCCGTTCGACGGCGGAGTCGCTCGCTGCAGCGTTCCTTCGCCAGGCGTTCCGTGCCGGTTCCAGGAGCACTGTGGCTCGGGCCGTTTCTGCAAAGACGCAGTGATCGACTACCAGGGCCTGCTGGTGAATGCCGGTACGTGTCAGCCCCGCATCGCGCTCGGGCAGGCGTGCACGAATCAGCAGGAGGACGACGGCTGCATCGAAGGCACGTGCCTGGGCGGCCAGTGCCGCGTCGTGCGCTTCACGCAGCCCATCGGCGCGGAGTGCGACGAGAACGAGAACTGTGTGGGCGGTGCGTACTGTGCCGAGCGGGCCAACGCCTTCCCCGATGGAGGCACACGGCCGCGCCGGGGCACCTGTCGCGCGCGGCTGGGCGTCGACGCGGGCTGCTCCGACAGCATCTTCGACTTCGAGCCGTGCCAGCCGGGGCTCTCGTGCTCGCGTGAGTTCTGTCAGCCGCTCGCCCGTGAAGGAGAGCAGTGCCAGGCCAGCTGTCAGTCAGAGCTCGTCTGCGGCTCGACGTGTGTGGCGCGCGCGCAACGCGGCCAGCCGTGCGACGTGATGGCCGCCGGGTGCGCGCTCGAGCTCGCGTGCGTGCGCGCGCCGGGGGCGACGACGGGCCTCTGTGGTGATCGGTTCGCGCTGGGCACCGAGTGCCGGAACGACGCCGAGTGCGCCTCCTCGCTCTGCGCCACGCTCCCCGACGCCGGGCATGCCTGCGCCCCCTGCCGCTGAGGGGGCTTGCATTTGGTCGTTTGACCATGGTTGTTTGGTCGTATGGCCAAGACGCAGACGGTGGCTCCTCCAGCCCCGGCACAACCGGCGCCTGAAGCAGGGGCTGACGAGCGCATCTTGAAGGCGGCGGGGAAGCTCTTTCGCGAGAAGGGCTTCGCGGCGACGACGGTGCGAGAGATCGCGGCGGCGGCGAACATGCTGCCGGGCAGTCTTCACTACCGCTACGCGAGCAAAGACGACGTGCTGCTCGCGCTGATGAACCGGGCGGTGCAGCGGGCACGAGACGCGGTGCTGGCGGCGATCGGCGACGTCACCGATCCCATCGAGCGGCTCCGTCTCGGCCTTCGGGCGCACCTCGAGCTCCTCTGCAACGGCGACGACTCGCTCTACGTGCTGCTCTTCGACTGGCGCTCGTTGCCGGCCGGGGCGCGTGAAGGCGTCGAGCGCGAGCGCGGCAAGTACGAATCGTTCTGGGACGGCCTGCTGATCGACGCTCACGCGAGCGGCCGGGCGCGGCCGTTGCTCGATCTCGAGCTGGTGCGGCACTTCGGCTTTGGCGCCATCAACTGGGTCGCCACCTGGTACCGGCCCGATGGCGATCGTACGCCAGCGCAGATCGCCGACACGTTCTTCTCGTACCTCGCGTTCGGGCTGCTGCACGAGCCGGCGAGGCCGCGAGATCTCGACTCCCACTTCGCCGGGCTGATGGCGGCGACCCTGAAAGGCAGGAGCTGACCCATGGCGATCATCGACACCTTCTCGAACGCGATCGACACGCTGCCGCTGATGAAAGACGCCACGGCGTCGGGGAACCTGCAGGTGCTCCGTTCTCTGCTGGGGCCAGCCTTTCGCGGCATGGTGCAGAAGCGCGGCAAGCAGGACGGGATCTCGAACATGCCCGTCGACTACTCGGTGCGCTTCGACTGGAACTACCTGCGCGACAAGCCCGAGCTGACGCGGCTGTACGAGGCGGCGAAGACGTCGCAGTGGAACGGCACCACCGATCTCGACTGGGCGAGCAG